>JANQEL010000167.1 GCA_028278345.1 Myxococcota bacterium | reverse complement strand
GGCAGGAGGGTATCGAGGTCGGCCAGCAGGAAGAGCGTCGGCACGGGGCGATCCCACGCGAGGTCGAGGGCGTCCCCCAGCAGGTTGGGTGTGCCGCCCGGTGAGAGCGGCGTCTCTCCGCCTGCGGGAGCGAGGGGGAGCGCCGCGCGAATGCGCGGATCGCGGCCGGTGGTCACGAGGGTGGTCCAGCCGCCGAAGCTGTGGCCCGAGATACCGGCCTGCTCGGGCCGGGTCTCGATGCCGGCTTCGCCCGCCAGGACGCGATCGATCACGAAACTCGCGTCGCGGGGGCGGTCGTGCATGATCTCACCGAACGACTCGGGCTTCGGCGGGTTCGTCATCATCTGCATCACGTCGAAGGTCGTATTGCCCACGTGATCCATCGCGACGACGACGTAACCATGGCTCGCCAGATGCGTACAGAAGTGCGTGCTCTGGGTCTTCACGCCGCCGAAACCATGGGAGAAGACGACGAGGGGGAAGGGGCCCTCGCGCGGCGCCGCGTCGCGCACGGCGTCCTGCTTCACCTTCGGCGCGAGGACGAAGGGGTGGAATTCGTCGCGGGTGGCGTCGTCGAGATCCTGCCCCCGGTGCGCGTCATCGGCGGGATACCAGATCGAGATCGGGAGGGCGCGATCGCGCGTCTCGTCGGTCCAGGTGCGATCGCGAACGCCGGCGGGATGGGGGCCACGTGAAAAGGGATCGTAGTTGGACAAGCCTGGGCTCCTGGGGCGCAGTCGAGGGGCGCGCAGCATACACGAGGTTTCGCCGACGCCGCGGCGAGCATGCGGCGAACTCTGTCATAATCGTTCGAGCGCCCAGCACGCCTCGAACTCGATCGGAGGTCTGATGTCGCCCCGAACCCGTGCATTCGTTCCCCTGTGGATGGCCATCGCGATCGCAAGCCTCGCCATCGCGAGCCTGCCCCTCGAAGCGATCGCCGCCGCGGGGGGCGGAGGGGGCGGCGGAGGCGGAGGCGGCTTCGAGAGCAGCGGGAGCAAACGCGCCACGCCGGCCGATCGCGCTCGACGCGACTACGAGCGAGGTCTTCGCAAGCGCGACAGCGCCTGGAAACGGGAAGCCAAAGCCGAGGAGGCCTCGAGCGAGAAGAAGCGCAAGAAGGCCCTCGAACGTGCACAGGACGATTGGCGCGACGCCGTGAAGCTCTATCGCAAGGCCATCGAGCGACACCCCGAGTTCCACGAAGCGCATTCGAGTCTCGGCTATGCGTTGCGCAAGCTCGGCGAGTTCGAAGCCTCGATCGCGGCCTACGATCGCGCCCTCGAAATCAAGCCGAGGTACGTGGAAGCCATCGAGTATCGCGGTGAGGCCTACCTCGCCGTGGGACGCTTCACCGACGCCGGCCGAAGCTACAAGCGATTGCTGCGACTCGACCGCGAGAAGGCCTATCTCCTGCTCGATTCGATGCAGAGCTGGCTCGACCGCAACGCCACGAGTGATGAGGTCGACGCCGACAAGCGCGATTGGCTGAAGCGTTTCGTCGAGCGCGAACGCGAGTCGCAGGCGCGACACGAGAAGGCCGCCACGAAGACGGCTCGCTGGTAGGGCCCGGGCCCCGAGGAGATCTGGCATGGCCGAGGACTACCGCTCCCTCGAAGCGAGCGAGCTGCCCCTTCGACCCGACCCGCGCGGGAGGATCTCCCGGAACTTTGCGCTCTGGGAACTCACGCGCTCCGAGATCGCCCAGCGTGAGAACATCGACAACGCCTTCGAAGAGCGCGCCCACCTCGAGGCCGCGATCCATCTCACGCGAGAAGTCCTGCAGAAGGTGCGCGATGAGTTCGGTCCACTCTCCCCCAACAGCGTCTATCGCGGGCAGGCCCTCGAGCGCGCACTCAAGAACAAGCCCGCCGACTGGACGAGCACGAGCCAACACAGCCGCGGCGAAGCCTGCGACATCGAGGTGCCCTCGCTCAGCACCCTCGACCTCGCGCGCTGGATCGAGAAGAACCTCGAATACGATCAATTGATCTGCGAATGCTACGACCCGGCCAGGGGCCCGAACGCCGGCTGGGTGCACGTCTCACTCAAGCCGCCGGGCCAGCCGAACCGTCGCGAATCCCTCTCGTACATCATGGATCCCGAGGCGCGGAAGTACGTCTACGTCCCCGACCTCGTGCCGAGCATCGCGTAGCCGTCATCACGCCGACGCACGACGGTCCTTCGTCACCATCATCATGAGCGCGGGGGCGAGAGTGATGTCGGCAAGGAACGCGATGCCGACCGAGACGGTGAGCAGCATGCCGAACCAGGTGATGTTGACCATGTAGGCGGCCATGAAGACCGAGAATCCGAGGCCGAGCACGACCGAGGTGAAGAGCAGCGCGGCTCCGGTCGTGGCCAGGGTGGCGTGGACCGCGGGAGCCGGCGCGCGTTCGTCCTCGTAATAGCGGTTGAACTTGTGCATGAAGTGGATGGTGTCGTCGACCGCGACGCCGATCACGACGCCGCCGATCAGCAGGCTCGTCATGTCGAGGGGAATACCCAGATAGCCCATGAACGAGATCACGAGCACCACGGGTGTGAGGTTCGGAATCATCGCGAAGAGCCCGCGCTTCAAGTCGCCGATCAGGAGGATCATCATCGGAGTGATGATCGCCAGTGCGAAGGCGTAGGAACGCGCCATGGTCGTGATCACGTTCTCGAAGATGCGCGTGAACATCACGCCGCCACCGGTGAGCTCGAATTCGAGGTCCGGCCCGAGGAGTTCGCCGAGATGCGGGGAGAGTTCGTCGAGGAACGGGGGCATCACCATGGCATCGACCCACGGCATGCGCACCGTCATGCGCGCCTGGGTGAACTGGCTGTCGGTGACTTTTTCGAGATGCTCCGGGCCGCTGTTTTCGAAGAGCAACAACTCCTGGGAGAGCAGCGCGCGTTCGTCGGGCACGGAGTAGAACTCGGGGCGGTTCTCGTTCAGGGCCTGATGGGTCTCCTTCACGATGTCGACGATCGAGTAGGCGCGACTCACCGGGCGCTCGTCGATGGTGAGGGTCTCGGTGAACCGCATGGCGCGTTCGACGCGCTGCATGACGTCGGGTTCGTGGAGCCCGTTCTCGACGTCGGTGCGGATGACGACCTCGATCCCCCCCGAACCGCCGAAGTTCTCGTCGATCAGGTCCGCAGCCTGCCGCAGGGGATCCTCCTTGGGGAACCACTTCATTCCATCGTGGGAGAAGTGCGCCTCCATCAGACCCGGCACGGCGAGCAGACCGACGAGGCCCCACACCGCGACCACGCGAGCGGGATGCGCAGTCACCATGTCGCCGATCTTCGTGAGCAGGCGACCCGACACCGCGAGGCCGCGGTCCGCCCCTCCTCGCTTCGCCCTGAGCGGCGCAACCGCGAGCAGAGCGGGCAGGAGCACGAGGCTGTAGAGCATCGCGAGCAGCACACCGAGTGGCGCGACCGTCCCGAGGTGCGCAACGGGTTCGAGCTTCGCGACGCTGAAACTCACGAGGCCCGCAGCGGTCGTGATGCTCGTCATCACGACCGCCAGCCCCGAATGGCCGAGGGCATAGGCGATCGACTCGTCGCGCGACATCCCCGCGTCGAGCTGGCGATAGACGATCACCAGGATGTGGATCGAGTCGCAGATGCCCACGACGATCAGGAAGGCCGGCAACATGTTGAGCGTCACCGAGAAGGGAATGTCGAGCCACGACATCGCCCCCATCGCCGACAGCATCGCAAGCATCACCACCGCGAGCGGCAACACGACTCCGGAAACGCGCCGGAACAACACGATCAGCAAGCCGGCGATGAGCGAGTTCGAGAGCAGCATGAAGGCCGAGACATCCGCCTGCATGGTGTTCGCCATGGCGAACTCCATCGTCGGACCGCCGACCGCGTAGATGTCGAAGTCGGGGGTCTCGTAGCGATCGACGATGTCGTAGAGCACCCCGACCATCTCGCGCCCTTCTTCCTCGCTCAGTGACGGTGGTGGAACGAACTCGCCGCCATCGTCGGGTTCGTCATCGAAACCCGCCAGCGCATCGACTTCGGGACCGAGGGTCGAGTAGGTGAAGGGGACGAGGCGGATGATCGTGTAGGCGCCGTTCTTCGAGAGCAGCTGGTCGACGATCAGCGGGTTCGCGAAGGCGCGCTCGCGCAGCACTGCGAGCTCGCTCTCGTTCTGGGGCCAGTTCTCGAAGAGATCCTCGACCACGAGTTCGCTCTCGCCATCGCCGAGTTCTCGCCCATAGGTATTGCGCGCGTTGAGCAGACTCGTGATCTCGAGCAGATAGGGGAGCTCGGCTTCGAGTTCGTCGTGAAACGCGCGCAGCTTCGCCAGGAATTCGAGATCGAAGATCTCCGGTGGCTTCACCAGGATGAGGATCTCGTCGTCGGTGTCGTACTCGCGCTTGAACGCCTCGTAGCGCATGCGCTCTTCGTCGTCTTCCGGCAGGAAGGCTTCGTCGGAGTTGTCGATGCGAAAATACTGGAGACCCGAAGTGAGCCCCGCCGAGATCAGCAGGCACACGAGGATCACGAGCCAACGCCAGCGGATCACCCACCAACCCGCCTGCGTGAAGGCCGATTCGATCCGGCCGCGAACCGTCATGGGGCCGCCTCCCACGAGCGCTAGCAGCCCTTCGAGGGATTCTGACCGAGCCGCGTGCAGCCATTCGGATCGAGATCAAGGCGCGCGACTCTGGGCGTAGCATTGCTACGGCCAGGGTTGCGCAACGCAGAGATCGATTCGAAGGGCTTGTGCGAGGCGACCGAAGAATCCCTCGATGGGCTGCTCTGATGACACTAGCGAGTGATCGATGCGGGTGCTCGCGTTCACGGTCGATCCAGCGACGCGTTGTCCGGACGACGACCGGGTTAAGCTTCCGTCGATCCGAACCCGCGAACGAACGATCGACGAGGTGTACCACGACCAGACAGTCCGAAGCCGGTGACGCAGTGCGGCGCGAACCACCGCCGCAGGCCCGTCACACTGCGTGGCTCGAATGGACACGCGCCGGAGACGCGTTCGATTTCGATCGGCACGCCGCCCTCGAGCGCTTCATGCTGCTCGCGATGGTCTTCCACTGCGGCATGCTGGTCGGCCGGCCCGACCAACTTGGTACGGCCGCCCGCAGCTTCCTGCTCCCGGCATTCGCGCTGACCGCGCTCGTTGGCCTGCTGCGACCCCGGCTGCGCGGGGGCTGCGTCGCCGCCGACCTCGCCGTCACGAGCATCTGGCTCGCGATGGCCTTTCCCGTCTTCGCCAACCACCTCTTCCTCGAGTGGTCGGTCTTGTTCTTCCTGGTCCTGTGCCGGCGCGACCCCGAGCTCGCGCTGCAGGCCATCCGCTACCTGGTGCTGATCGCCTTCTTCTATTCAGGGGTGCAGAAGGCGTGGGGTGGGCAGTATTTCGCCGGCGAGTTCCTGGCGAGCAAGATCGCGACCTCGGCGAACTTCCGCGAGTTCTTCGGGCTCTTCGTCGCTTCGGCGGAGGTCGAGCGCCTGGTCGAGCTGGGCGGAGCCACCGGATCCGGGCCCTATACCTCGCGCGACCCCTTGTTCGTCCTGATGTCGAACGCGGTCTGGATCGCGGAGACCGCGCTTCCGGCGCTTCTGCTCTGGTCGCCGACCCGGCACATCGCCTTCTTCGCCGCCCTCCTGCTGATCGTGGGGATCGAACTTGGCGCCCGGGAGCTCGTCTTCGGCGGACTCTTCACGACCCTGCTCTTGCTCTTCCTTCCCGGTCGCAACGGCCTCGTGCTCTGGCCTCTGCTCTCCGCGGTGCAGCTCTTCGCCGTGATCGCCGCGCTTTGGTTCCCGCAATGGGGGATCAACTAGTGCGCCCGAATCTCCGCAGCGTCGTGGCCCTGTTGCTGATCGCCTACGCGATCTGGCCCCTGGTACACCGACAACTCGTGGAGCGGGTTCGCATCAATCCGTGGAAGCTCGCGGGTTGGGCGATGTACACGACGGCGGCGCCTCGCGGGGCGATCAGCGCCGTGGGGATCGACGAGGACGGTCGCCCCCGGAACCTCCGCCTCGACACCACCCCCTCGCTCACACGGGCACGCGAGGACTACCTCGGAAGTCGGATCTCCCTCGGGCTCTCCTCCGATCCGCTTCCCATGGCCGAGGCCCTGGCCAGCGCGCATCCGCAGTTCACCGCCTGGCATCTGATCGTCGAACAGGTCGGGCTTTCCCCGCGCGCCTACATCGAACCGCTGCATCGCAGCACCTACAGCTTCCGACGCGGCCCGCTCGGCCTCGAACTCGCGGCCGCCGATCACGAAGCCTCGAATCCGGGTTCCGCGAGGTAGTCGTAGCGGTGAGCGCGAAGCTACCGCGAGGGTGATTTCGATCGCGGTGCATGGCAAGGACTGCCGCGAACCTGCGTGCCACTTGCCGCAATCGCGTCCCGGGCTCGCCCTGCTTGCACGTCGACTCCCTTCCCCGGATCAAGCGATACCGGAAATGACCCGATAGGGAATCAAGAACCAGGGAATCTCATGCCGGTGTCCTTCCCCCAGACATCCGCACGCCAGGGGATGAAATCCCTCTGGACGTGGCTCTTGCCGCTGCTCTGCGTCGCTGTCGCGAGCGACGTGCATGCGCTGACGTTCGACGTCGAGTTCCGCGATTCGACCTACCAGGTCGTGGGCGGCGACACCTACGACGACCTCGTGCTCGAACATCAATCCGGGACCCTGCTGACCACCCTGCAGATCTCGGGCATCGACGGCTTGAGCTCGGTGGCGAGCGCCGGCGTCAACGCCGACTACAGCACCTGGATCACGACGAGCTTCACCGCCGCCGTCACCGGCACCTACACCTTCCAGATCGGCACCGATTGGGGACGCGGGGGCGCTTCGAAGGCCATCGATCTCGGCACCAGCAGTGTGCTCGACGAGTTCGTCACCACCGACGACATCTGGTGGAACTATGATTGGAACAACCCCGACGTACTCACCAGCGTACTGAGCCTGCAACAGGGTGAGAGCTACAGCATGGGCTGGGTGGGATTCGAGGGTTGCTGCGGCGGGAGCGTGACCTTCCGATTCTCGGTCGACGGTGGCGCCTTCCAGACCCTGAACGACACGAACTTCGCCCCCTACGAGAGCACTCCCGAGCCGGGGACCGCGACCCTGCTCGGCCTGGGACTCGTCGGCCTCGCGACGTCGCGTCGCACCCGGCGCTCAAAGCGAGGCTGCTAGCGTTCGCTCGAGGCCCGTCCCCCGATGCAGAGCGCTTCCGCCGGCAACGACTCCCAAGCCCCCTCCCCCGGCTCTCCGGCTGGCGCGCGCTGGTTGTTCGGGCCCGGCATCGACCTCTTCTTCGGCTGCGGCTTCGGTTACGCGCTCGTGCTGTGCTGCGTGCTCGCCGCCGGTCCCGGCATCCAGACGTGGCTTTCGGGCGGGCTGCTGGCGATCGTCGTCTTGTTCGCCAACACACCGCACTACGGCGCCACACTGCTTCGCGTCTACGATCAGCGTGAGACGCGCGAGCGCTACGCAATCTTCTCCACCTGGATCACGGCCGGCCTGCTGCTGATCTTCGTCGTCGCCTGCTACTGGCACGTCGTGGGCTCGTGGCTCGTCACCGTCTATCTCAACTGGAGCCCATGGCACTACGCGGGGCAGAACTACGGCATTGCGCTGATGTTCCTGCATCGGCGGGGCATCGCAGTGAGCCCGCGCGCAAAGCAATGGCTCTACGCCTCCTTCGTGCTGGCGTTCGGGCTCACGTTCGTGCAGATCAATGGCGTGCAGGGGGATGCCGCCTACGGTGTCGAAGCTTCGGCCACGGCTCCCGATGACTTCGCGAACGCCTACCCCTTCATTCCGCTCGCGATCCCGGGCGGCATTCGGTACGTGCTGCTGACCGCGGGCTTTGCCGCCTATCTATTCGTCACCGCCGGAGCCATTCGCATGCTCGGCCGCGGCGTTCGCGCGAAGGAGCTGCTGCCCACCGTTTCGCTCATCGCCACGCACTCGCTGTGGTTCGTGGTGCCGACGATGTTCCAGACCTGGAATCTCTTCGGGCAGGCCGTTCCCTTCTCGCCCGCTCACACGCAGTACGCCTTCATCTTCGTCGCGGCGAGTCACTCGCTCCAATACCTCTGGATCACCACCTATTTCGCGCGCAAGGAGCCGACCTATCGCGGGCAGACCCGCTACTGGACGCAGTGCCTGCTCCTCGGTTGTCTGGTCTGGACGTTACCCGCCCTGGTGTTTGCACCGGGGGTGCTGGGAAACGTCGGCTATCACGAAGGCCTCGTGATGCTCGTCGCGGCGCTCGCGAACGTGCACCACTTCATCCTCGACGGGGCGGTCTGGAAGCTGCGCGACGGCGCGGTGGCCAAGATCCTGTTGCGCGATAGCGGAGCATCGACGGGTCCCATCCTCGCGGCCAGTCACGGACGGTGGATCCGGCATGCGGTCTACGCGACGAGCGCCGTGTGTTTCGCGGTCGCCTTCCTCGGGCGCTGGGAAGCCGAGATCGGCTTGCGCCGCGCCCCGGCCAGCGGCGATGTCGAACGAACCCGGACCGCCGTCGAGCGCCTCGCCGCGATCGGCCGCGACGACGCTTCGAATCACCTGCGGCTCGGCATGATCGCGGCGCGCAACGACCGGCCCGAGCTCGCCATGCGCCAGTTCGAAGAGAGCCTGGCCATGCGACCGAATGCCACGACCTGGCTCGAGATCGGGATGCTCCACGCCGAACTCGAGGAGTGGAAGGAGAGCCTTCACGCATTCGAGACGGCCTACGACCTCGACGCGAGCCGCAAGGCGATCGCGAGGCGCTACGGTTGGTCCCTTGTCCAGAACGACCAGCCCGAGCGCGCCATCGAGGTCGCGCGCGCCGGGTTGAAGACACACCCGGAGGATCGCGACTTCATCGCCCTGTTGCGCCACGCGCAGCAACGCGCCCGGGGCGAGGAGTCGCACTGAATCCTTCCGTCCCAGCGAGGAGAAATCGAGCTCCATGTTGAAGGAATTGAAGGATCGCGTTGCCGTCGTGACCGGCGGCGGAAGTGGAATCGGCCTGGGGATGGCGCGCGCGTTCGCTGCCGAAGGCATGCGGGTCGTCATCGCCGACATCGAGGATGAACCGCGCGAAGCTGCGGTGAAGGGTCTCAACGAAGGCGGTGCCGAGGCGATCGGCGTGGCGTGCGACGTCGCGAAACGCGAATCCGTCGAGGCCGTGCGCGAGGCCGCGCTATCCGCCTTCGGTGCGGTGCACGTCGTCTGCAACAACGCGGGGGTCGGCGGCGGCCAGCCCGTGCCCATCTGGGCGGCGCCCCAGGAAGACTGGGATTGGGTGCTCGGCGTGAACCTGATGGGCGTGGTCTACGGCGTGCAGACCTTCGTCCCCGTCATGCTCGAACAGGGCGAGGGGGGCCACGTCGTCAACACGGCGTCGGTCGCCGGCTTGATGAATGGCATGGGGATCTACGGCGTCTCCAAGCAGGGCGTCGTCGGGCTCTCGGAAGCGCTCTGGCGCGACCTCGAACAAACGAACAGCGGCGTCGGGGTTTCGGTGCTCTGCCCCGGCTGGGTGCGCACGCGCATCATGGAAGCCGAGCGCAATCGTCCGGAGGCACCGCGCGACGATGTCGAGTTGCCACCCGACGTCGCGGCGCGCGCCGAGTTCGTGAAGGGCTTGATCGCCAACGGCCTCGACCCCGACGTCGTGGGTCGACAGGTCGCCGATGCGATCAAGGAAGACACCTTCTACATCCTGACCCACCCCGACTGGAACAACGTGATCCAGCACCGCTTCGAGAACATCCTCGGAGCGCGTCCGCCCACGACGATCCTGCCCGAGGGTTCGCTCGGGTTGTTCGGCGACGATTAGCCTGGACTCAGCTCGCCGGGTGCAGCTGGATGGGCGACGACCAGGCGCGTTCCTGGATCGTCTTCGGCAGGTCCGACCGTGGTTCGACCTCGGCGCGTAGCGCGTCCCAGGTCGACCAGCGACAGGTCGGGTTCTCGAGCACGCGCGCGTAGTAGAAGGCGCGCTCGCGCGCATCGAAGTCGGGATCGCGCCACAGGGTGTTCAGCTGGGTATCGCCCTTGTCCCGTGACCAGGAACAGTCGTCGAGGTTCACCACCGCGCCGTTGTCGGGGCAGCGGTGCGTGGCGGGGTCGACCGTACCACCATCGGAACACGCGACGTCGTAGACGCGCTCGTGGGTTTCCCCGTTCAAGTCGATCCAACCCTTGATGATCTGCAGGCGCTGTAGCGGCGCACTCAAGGTATCCGCGAGCGCCCAGACCGCGAAAACGGGCGACACACCACGCTGGGCGTCGAGGTCGCCACCCATGGCCACGCCCCCTTCGTAGGCCCGCGACAAGCTCTCGGCACTGGCGAGCAGATCGCGATTCAACCCGTAGCCGGCGAAGAAGCGCAACGGGATGCGCGGGCCCGAGGTCGCGAACGTCTCCTTGCGGCGGAAGGCCTCGTAGATGGCGTCACGCGTGTTTTCTTCCGCCCAGACCCCCGTCACTCCCGAGGCCCCGTAGGTCGGAGTCGCGCTCTCGATGTAGTCCTTGCCATCGATCTCCTTCAGCATTTCCGGGGGCGCGAAGAGCCAGGCGGCGATCCCGGTCCAGAAGCCGAGGGGAACCGAGCCGCGAAGCTCCGCGTAGGCGTCGAGCAGGCCGACCTTCGAGAAGAAGTTCGATTCGTCGTCGGAGATCGCGCCGGTGTGGGTATCGCTCGCGCCCACGATCCCGAACGCATAGGGGTTCGTGACTCCCTGGCGTTCGAGGGTGAGCCCACGCCGCAGGGCGTCGCGCACGTAGCTACCGGCGGGTTCGCTCTCCAACATGGTGGCCACGCGATACGGGGTGATCTCGAAGCCCGCCCACTCGTCGCGGGTCGAGAGCGATGGGTGGGTTTCGGAGGTGCCCTTCACCTGGGTGATCTCGACCAGAGGTTCGTTGCGGATGCGTTGCACCGCGTAGTCGTCGTCGATCGGATCCCCCGCCCAATCGACCAGCTTGAACATCTGGCCGTTCGAACCGTTCGAGTTGTGCGGAATCGCCAGGCTCTCGATGCCCTGCTCCCGAAGACCGTCCATCCAGGCCCAGAGATCTTCGGGATTGCGCGAGTGAAAGCGCGAGAAGGGGACGGCGGGCAGCCGATCCGTGCCCCTGAAGATGACGTTGCGATGCAGGTTGCCGCGGTCGTCGGAAGAGGTCGTGTACTCGTAGCCGGCGAAGGTGGTGAAGCGACCCGGGTCGTTGTGCTGCTCCGCTGCATCGACGATGTCGGCCCAGGCCGTGCGCGTGATGTCGAGCACGGTCTCGCGCTCGACCTCGCCGCTGTCGATCGCCGTCGCAAGTGCGGGAAGGAAGGAGCCGAAGGAGCGCAGGCGCGCGCCAAGGCTGGTGATCCCGTAGTTGTCGGGATCGTTCATGTCGTTGAGCTCGCGGGCCACTTCGAGCTGCGAGAAGGCCGTCGAGGTATCGCCGGCGGCGGGGGCCACGCCGAGGAACATCGCGTGGTCGGTCACGGCGTAGAAGTCGAGGGGCTGCCGCAGGGTCATCTCGAACCCACCCGGGTGCAGGATCGTTTCGCCCTTCGCGTAGCGGTAGGCGTCGCTCGGCGTCGCACGGGTGCCGAAGACGTAGGCGTCGAAGGAGTAGGTGGTGTGGACGTGCAGGTCGCCGAAGTACGCCATGCGGCCTGCCGCCTTCTCTACGCGACGATCGAGCAGCTCGTCGTCGGCCTCGAAGATGGCGCTGCGGCTGAGCGCCCCCATCAGGTCGCCGCCCGGCCCGTCCTCCGGATCCGCGGCCTCGTCGTCACCGAAACACCCGAGCCACACACTCGAGAGCAGCGCCACGATGGTCGCGACGCAGCGGTTTCCCTTCGACATCCTGCCCTCCTCGACCGCCGCAAAGGCGAGTGCTCCGCGGGCCTCGAGGCCCGCGAAGCATTCAACCGTAGCGCGGCCGGGAGCGCTTACACGCCGCCGGATTCACCAGCGGAGGCCGTGCGGATCAGAAGCGACCGTGCACGCTGAACAGGAAGCTGCGGCCCGGCAGGTAGACCTCTTCCTTGTTGAAGGCCACGGGGTTGCGGGCGTTCTCGTTGAGCAGGTTGCGCGCCGTCATCCCGATCTCGATCGGCACGAAGGCATCGATCACCGGCGGACGGACCCGGGTGCCGAGCTCCAGCATGGTGAAGCTCTTGGTCTCGAATTCGTTCGAGGCGCCGTTGCGCTGCTTTTCGGTGCGCAGGAACCCGACGTAGCCGTTCACCCGCTCATGGCTGTAGCGGAGCTTGCCGCCCCAGCGGATCGGCGTGATGCGGGGGACGTTCTTGTTGCCGCCGCCGTTCACGAAGCGCGCGCGCACGTAGTCGAACTGCCACTCGGTATCGACCATGCCGCCCCCGATCTCGATGAGGTCGACTCCGACCTGGACTTCGCCGCCCCAGAAGAGGGCATCGCGCGAGTCGTAGGCGAGTTCTTCGAGCTCGTCGCCCGCCGGGTCTCCGTCCTCGTCGACGGTCCTTCCGGTGAGTTCGCCGAAGATGAAGTCCTCGTAGCGCGTGATGAACACGGCGGCCTCCATCCGAACGCGGTCGACGGTGCCATCGGCCCGCAGCTCGCCGGTGATCGAGGTCTCGACGTCGAGATCTTCGTCGCCGAGTTCGAAGGTCGCCGTCGCTTCGTGCGGACCGCGCGCGAAGAGTTCGACCTGGCTCGGTGCGCGCTGGCCGACGATGCCCAACAGCCCAAAGTTCCAGTTCTCGATCGGGTGGGAGACCACCGCCACCGAGCCGCTGACAGGCGCGAAGCTCTCGGTCTTCTCGTCGCCATCGCGCGGCGTGCCCTCGACCCAGACCCCCTCGGCGCGGAAGCCGAGTTCGAGGTCGAGATGGTCGTGAAGGGGGCGCTCTTCGAAGAGATAGAAGCCGATGCTGCCCGTCTCGCTCGGCGCGAGGAACTCCGCAGCTTCGCCGCCCGCTTCGAGGTCCTGGAAACGACCGTGCAGGCCGAGGGCGCCGATGAAACCGAAGGCCTCTTCGTGGAGGGCCTCCACGCGCCCGTCGAACTCACGGTTGCGGAAGGTCTGACCGACGTCGCCGTCGGCGATCTCGTCGTGGGTGTAGTCCGAGTACACGCCGCGGAAGTTCACCTCGCGAAGCTGCTCGGTGGGCTCGATCCAATCGGTCTCGAGGCGCACGCGATCCGTCTTCATGTCGATCAGGACGGGTTCGTCCTCTTCGGGAATGCCGTAGAGATTCTCGAAGCGCGTGTAGGAGACGCCCACGCGACCCTCGTCCGTGATGTACGAAACGCCGCCCGAGGCCGAGAAGGCGTCGAGCTGGGTGCCGGGCTGATCGCCCTTGCTTCCGGTGTTGTACACCTCGCTCTCGCGCACGAGACCGTCGAAGTGCCACACGAGGTCACCCTCGAGTTCTTCGCTGGCGATGTCGCCGCCGAGGATGGTCGCGAAATCGCGCTCCTCGGCGTTCTGGCCGAAGATGCCCAGGACTTCACCGGTGAGGGCAACACCTTGCTTCTCCGCGGGAACGCGGTCGGTGATCACGTTGACGACACCAGCCGACGCCGCGCCGCCGTAGCGAAGCACGCCGGGGCCGCGCACGACTTCGACGTGTTGCGCGGAGAGCGGATTGACCGGAATGCCGTGGTCGGGGCTCAGTCGCGAGGCGTCGTGGGTCCCGAGACCGCTCTCGAGCACCTCGGTGCGGAAGGCGTCCTGCCCGCGAATCACCGGACGGCTCGCGCCGGCCGCGAAGCCGGTAGTCGCCACGCCCGGCACGTTGCGCAGGGTGTCGCCGACGGTCGTGCCGAGTTGATCGATGATCTGGTCGCGATCGAGCTGGTCGACGGGGACGGCCAGCTCCTCGGCCTGGTGCGCCAGCGGCGATGCGGTCACCACGATGCGTTCGGGCTCTTCGTGGTCGCGACCGTGTTCGTGTTCGTGGGCGTGCTCTTCGTCGGTCGCCAGTACTGCACTGGGTAGCGCGAGAACCGCGGCGGTCAGGAAGAGGGAAAAGAAGGAATGAATGAAGAAAGAAGCGTCGCGCCGCTTTCGGAGCGTGTCATCCGCAGTAGAGCGGAACATGGCAATACCTCGTGGAGTGATTCCCTGCGAGCTCCCGTGACAGGAACGGCGCTGCGAGGGGGATCGACTCGACAGTCTCGAGGCCGAACCCGGAACGGGGACGACCGGCGAACACGTCTGGCGACCCGATCTGGCAGAGCGCCGACGCGTTCGGGGAAAGTTGGGACGAGTGGTGCGGGCAGAGCCCGCTTCAGGCGTCGAGACTGGGGAAGGGGGGAGCGCGGGTCTTCTCGCAATCGCCCCGGGGTCGGCTCGGCTTGTGGCACGGATCGGCGTGGTGAACGAGCTGACCCTTCGCGTCGGGAATCGCGAAGTAGGCTTCGTGCGGGAAAGCCGCCTCGATCTCGCCGCGCCGGGCGGTGCGACACGTGGGGCAGGCTCCGGCGTGGCATGCGTCTTCGGCACCCTCGTGGCTGAGGTGCCCCGCGCAGATCTCGGCAGCGTGATCGCTCAGCGCGTGCAGATGCGGAACGGCCGTCGGCACGGCGAACGCGAAGAGGGTCACGATCGCGAGCAGGCTCTGGTTCAGCCTTCGACCCGGCCCGGCGGCACCGTG
>JANQEL010000146.1 GCA_028278345.1 Myxococcota bacterium | reverse complement strand
TGGCACTTCGGTTGAGGCGCCTTGTGAGTTCGACGAGTTCCTCAAGTAGGTCGCGATCTGCGCGAGGTTCTTCGACCTTGACGGGACCAGGGTGGTGCTTGATCGATTCGATCTCGGATGCGAGATCAGCCCACCATCGCTCCAGTGACGCAGATAGTTGCTCGTCGTTCAATCGCCGGCCTTCGGATAAGCCGTTGATTGTTTGCAGCAGACGCAGCATGTCGTCCTTGTCGAGACTCGTCGCTTGAGTGAGTGAAAGCGGCCCGGCCAAATCGGTGTCCTTCATTCCCAGAATCAGTGGCGCTGCGCGGTTCTCGCCGGATTTCTTCGCTAGTGCGCCAGCCTCGTATAGCAGCCAGGGTTCATTCTGATTCTCGGGCGTGACACAGATGATTCCGAAATCCGCGTCTTGCAGCCTCTGTCCGATGTCCTCGAACCAGCTTGCACCTTTCCGGATGCTCTCGGTCGACATGTACGGACGGATCGCCTGGATCACGTTCGGTAGCCAATCGTGCAGTGCTTTCGCGAGCTGTTGGCTGCGCTGTCCCGACCAGCTTATAAACACGTCCATGAGATCTTCCCCCTTGCGGTGTCGGATTAGAACCCAAGGAACCGCAGAAACGGCAGGTAGCGGACCACAAGGCGCTGGCACTCGTCGAGGGTGACGACGACGATGCACTTGAGCGCGTGCTTCTGAGCCGCGAGCCAGAGATGTCTTCGGTTGTTGCGCTCGGGGTCCCATTCCTCGCGCACAATCCTCTTGATTTCAGCGGAGGTGTCGTCGACGACTTCTCGGGCACCGGCCTCGCAGAATGCGCGGAAGCGCTGGAGGGGAGTCGCGATAGTCGGTGGTGATTGCGGTTGATCGTGTGGTTCGTAGGGTTGGTAGGAGGAATAGTCGTATGCCAGCAAGGAGGGCTGGAGTTCTGCACGGTGTTCGTCAGCGGTAAGCTTGCCGAAAACGTGAGACTCGACTGTGATCTTCATATGGCTCTTCTCGTAATGCCTCAGTCGCTTGGTAGCCACGTAGTCCACCGGTACAGACCGGCTGCGAAGTTCGCGAAACACATACCTGCGTAAACGAATTGCGCCAAATTGCGTTGGACGATCGAAGTACCGCTTGGTTTCCGGGTCGGATCGAAGTAGCTGGAGACTCTCCCTGACTCGCTGAGCCCAGACATGTGGGGTGTTTATCTCATACATTTGAGTCACCCCCTGCTCTCGCTGCCCTCAACTCGTTGCCGAGCGACAACCCAAAGCTCGCGACTCGCTGATAGTGCTCTCGACCACGATTGAGCGCCGCGACCCCACCGCGGACGAGCTTGAACGATTTCACGCGACCGTCCTCGTCGTAGTCGCTCTCCACCTCCACCCAGTCCCGATCTTTCAGGCGCCGGAACGCGGTGAACATCGTTCCCGGCGAGATTTCCCGTCCCGTGTGTTCTTTGTACAGGCGGCGGATCTCCTGCCCCGTGCGCTTGCGCACGACGAGGCTCATGAGTTCCAGCTCAGTTTCGGAGGGGATTCCGGCGTCCCTGGGCATGTGGCGACCTCCTTCTCGGTGCGCTGGGAAAGTATGCAAATGAATACGATCTGTCAAGGAGACGTGACACTCCCCTGCGACATCCTGCCAGCCGAAGAGCGAGCCCCGCGGACGGAGATGGAGCGACACTCGTGGCTACAGACGGGTCAACTGCATCTCGGCCGCCGTCATGTGAGAGAGCCGTCGTGCTCGGCATCGTCGCGGGCCGTAATTACAGCGCGCATTGTCTTCATGTCTGCAATCGAGCAAATAGCGAAGAGTACTGCGCAGAACCCCGGGTAGCTGGCTACCGCAAGCAAGCCCCAGAAGAGCATGGGATCGTTGGGTTTCCAGAAGAATGCGGCAGCTCCCATCAGTCCGCTAAACAGAACGCAAACGAACACAGTTGCGGTCATGCATAACTTCCAGTCGAGTAGGATCGTATTGGCATGACGCGTTGAGATGACCGCATCCTGATACCGACCGAGAATCACCGTTTCTCGCATCGCATTCACGAACCCTGCGGAGTAAAAGATCGCCTGATGAGCTGCCCATAGACCAATGATCGGCGCAGCGATCGACTCGATCGTCAGGGTTCCTAACTCGGATACTGCCGCTCCCACTTCGTCCATTTCTTGAACTCCCCACGTCGCGCATGAGCCATCATTTCTTCGGGGCACCTTTGTTCTGCCACGGTTCCATGTCGCGGATACGCAACCGCCGGTTTCTCGTCTGCCGCTACCTCAAGAAATCCCGCCACGTCGTCTGATGCGCCGGTCGACTACGGACACGTCGCCTGCATCTCCGCGACTGCCCCCGATTCGGCCGGCGTCATGCGGAGTCCCCACCTGGTCTTGATCGCTTTCCAGTCGTTCGCGTACTGACAGTGGTAGCTCTCGAGCTTGGGCTTCCACGCCTCGGGCCCACGCGCGCTCTTCGACCGGTTCGCACCCGCCTTCACGGCGATCAGGTGCTCGGCGTTATCGAGGTTGCTGTAGTAGCTGGCCTTCCGCGCGTCGTCCCACTCGCTCGCCCCCGAGAGGTGAGCGTTGCGAAGCGGCACCATGTGGTCGATATCCAAGTCGCTGGGGTCGGTGAAGAACTCGCCGGTGAAAGGGCAGGTCCACGTCCTCGACGCGACCTTGCACTCGCGGCCGTCGTTCCTGGGCCTGAACGTGACTGCGATCTCGGACTCGGCGATGAGCACTTCGTCGCGCGCCTTCTGGCAGTCCCCGTCGGCGTCAGTCCAGCTCCCCCAGTCGCTGCGCCGATACTCGCCGATAATCCGCATCCGCCCGCTTCGCGCGTAGGCAAACCCGACCTCGCCCTCGGAGGTTCGGACCTCCCAGTAGGCGCCAGGCGGAACGACCCGGATGAGCTCGACCTGCTCGCATGCATCGATTCGCCGGATCTCATCCTGGCTGCTCGATGGGTCATGACGCAGATTGACGTTCTGCAGGACGTCGACGGTTTGCGCGCCGGCGACGGACGCCCAGAGGATGACGAAGAATGCCAGCGTCGTGAGTCTCACTGCCGACGCCTTGAGTACGTCGCGGCCAAGATCGCGAGCCCAAAGGTAAGTTGCAGCGCGGTGCCGGGTTCAGGGACGACGACGAATTCCGAACTCGCCTGGAAAAAGTTGAGTGTCGTCTCCGTGATCAGGACACCGGGGGCGATTGCGAGCGGAATGTCGAAATCGATGCCGTACATAGGAACACCACCTACGGACACAGGGCTGAAGCGGAGGTTGTAGACCTGAAGCCGTCCGCTGCTACTCGGCACCGCGTTGTCGGATGTGTCGACTGACGACGGGACTACAGAAACTGCCCCGAACTCGTCAACTACTCCCCCACCCGGATCACTAAGTGGGCCGGTCGGGCTCGTCGAAACGACCCGTAGCACTAGCTGCGCTGTCAGATTCCCGGGTTCCGGGATTAGCGGGACCAGCTCAACGGCCTTGCCTTCAGAGAACCGGATGTCGACGTCCAGAGTTGAACCGTCGAGTTCGATGCCGTTGAGGTCCGTGAATGAAGAATTGTAGCTGGAAACCGTGGAGCCCAAAGGGCCGGGATCGAAGGCGATGGTTATCGCCTGGGAGGGGCTAGCTATCGCGATGATCAGTAGCGCGATCGAGAACGCGGAGCATTGCGGCATGTCGGGCCTCCGATCCATTTCGGTGTTGGCTGGATCGTAGCTTGACCACAATTTCTGCAACCCCATCACCGCCCACGGCCTCGGCCGTCACCACCTTGCGGTGATCCTCGCTCCCATCTGGGGAGGCGTTCTTAGGAGAGGAGCACTTGGCGGTCGGGACACGACTGTGGTCGCTGTCACGCGACGTTGGTCGAAGCGCCGCCCTCTCGGGCGGACTAATCGGAAGCGCCGATTGCTGGTCGAGAGGAGAATTTCGAGGGGGTGTTTGACGTGTTCGATCGAACGCGGTGGAGCGCCGGCTGAGTGGTCTGCTCAGTCGGCGTAGCGGTTCAATCGCTCTGTGAGCGCCACGATCTGATTCGACATCTCTTTGTCGTCCCTCATCAACCTGAGGAAGAGTGTTGCTGCGGCGACGATAAAAGAGGCTGCAAGCGCGAGGATTGCGTTGAGGCGATTGCTGAATCCACCCACGATCCCCAGTACCGAGTCGGATGCTGCTTGGGCATTGGTCGCAGTCACCATCAGACGTTCGTTACCTATCTTGAGCCGCTGCATTCGGTCGGCATCCGAGAGCGTCGACCAATCGGCGGCGAGAAGAGCTTCATCCACTTTCGACAACTCCGGAAACTGAACAAGCCCGAGTTGACTGTTCGCGTTTGCCGCATAGGCGACAAGCGCGAATCCAGCGACCAAGAGGGTCACGGCCCTATACGATGCAATCCGATTGCGCCTCCTCCGTTGCCGCGAAACGACGGAGATCTGCTCCCGAATTGCATCGGGATTCTCGAAGCGATCAAGAAGATCCTGTCGACTATTGAAGCCCACGACACCGTCAGCGACTGGTTCGTCACCCGACTTGAGGTCCAAATTGTCTAGGTATTCCAACATCATAGGATACGGTTCGGAGTACGCGGCACTGTCAGGCGCGCTTCTTTCAGTCAGGTTTCGAATTAGCATCGCCTTCGCGAAGAGAGGCGCCCCGGAATAGACCTGGCGGGCGATCCGCCCCTTCTTGCGAAGGTTCTCGAAGCCCTTCTCGATCACCGCACGGGGAGCGCCAGCGACCTTGAACGCTGGAGTTTCCAGGCCCTGAATCACTTCATCGACACTACAGCGCGCCACCTTGGCGAGCGTGTGAAAGACGCGCATCAGGTCTATGAAGTTTGGGTCATCGAGAAGCTCGGCCGTTGGCTTTCCATGGACGACCACGAAAACATCGTGGAAGTTGAGCTTCTCGATCGGCACAAGCTTGTCTGGTTCAGCCGGAAGGTGCTTTAGGAGTGCCGATACTTTGTAGTTTGCAAGTTGGAGATCCGGATTGTTGGCAACCAGATCCCGGTGCACCCTCACAATGTCGTCGATCGACAGCCCGAAGAGACCAAGCAGTTGGCATCGGCACCACAGGACCATCTCGTTCCTCAGGAGTGTGTCACGGAGCTTTACGAGGCCATCAATTCCAGCCCACTGAATCGCCTGAAAGTGGTGGCGGGTGCCCGTCGTCTCCATTCGATCGATTCTCCTGCTGCGGCCAGAAATCAAGCTCAAGACGGACGAGTCTCAATACGACACGACGCCGAGATGGCAAGCTCCGCTCCCCGGTGTCGGTGGGTGCCCCGTCACGAGACGTATGTTTCACTGCCACTCTCTCGGAGTCAAACAAAAAGCGCCCTGAAATACCGCTGAAACCTCCTGCGAGGGCATTTTTTGTTGTCCCGGAGCCCCTCCCTGTTCGAATCGAGGGCGACTGAGCGCTCGCGCCACGTGGTTGTGGAGCTTTCGTTAGTTCAGCATCCGATATTGCGACTCCACGCGGAATACGCAATGCAGTGTCGACTTCGGTACTACCGCTCGTGGTAGATGAAATAGACTCGACCGGAGCACGCCCTTTCGAAGCGTTTCAAGCCGCTGGAGACCCACTCCCTATGCGTCCGATCCCCGTCCTTCTTCTCTGCTGCATTCCCGCCCAGGCCACAGCTGAGGAAGTCCGCACCGAGTACTGCCTCGGCCGATGCCCCGTGGGCGGGCCGGCGACCATCGACATGATCATCCGACCGATCGACGGTTCCAAGAGCGCGAGTTGCCGGTGCGGATCAATGCTGTGGAACGGGGCAGATGGGCGGAACCGCGGTGGATCGAAGCTCAGTGGAGGCTATTGCTGGGCGCTTAAGCGAGAGGGTTTGGGAGGTTCACGCTCCCGCGTTTGTCGTGCAGTTTGGCGATGCAGGCGGGACTCTTCAATTGCATTCAGGGGTGTTTCCGCCCTCTCTCGCGTTCGTTGTGTGGATGAATCTGCGCGCTGGGTTCGAGGTGTCGGTGTCAAAGCTCGGAACGGACCTTGGCCTAACCAGCGTGATCAGGTTGATTCCGATCCCACAGGGACTCTAGTTTCCTCTAATGAGATCGTTCGGCGCTGAGACCTTGGCAGGTGGATCAACCGCGCGAAGCAGGTTAATAGGGACCGTTGTACCTGAGGAGCGACTCCGTCCTCCTGGTCCATGCGCTCGAGCGGACGGGGAGGGGGTAGGGCGTGGCTGACGAAGAAATCGCTACGTTCGATTCGGCACCAGTCGAGTTCCGGCCCCAGAGAAAGAGCCTGCTACTCGTCGCGTCGATCGTCTTCGTCTTCTATGGGGCGGAGATCCAAATCAAGAGCGTCGAGGCCGCGGGTGTGACTGCGACCGCGGGACGGCCAAGCTTTCTCGAGTGTTTCTTGTGGGTGGCGTTCGTCTACTACTTTGCCCGCTTTCGCCATTCGTTCTCGTGGCCGCACGTCTGGGTTGCGGTTCGCGGGTCGAGAACGGAGTGGATCAACGGAACTCGAAGTCGGTTGCTAGCCCCACTGACCTACCGACAATTGAAGGCCAAGGCTGGTGACATCGCGAATCGGGCTCTCGAGGACCAGCAAGGGAAGGCCATCATCCACCGCCGTCGAATCGATTATGAACGCACTTCGTGGGGCGTTCAGTGTCGCGCGAAACTGAGCTTTGGAGTTTCAGCGAAGAATGGAGGCTACGCCTCATCCGAGCCAGAAATGTTCCAGCGTGTCACACGACTGGAAGCGAACTGGATCGAACTTCTGAGCTTCCTGATCGTTGTTGGGTGGCACCGTGTGGGCTCCGAGTATCTGTGGCCAACCGCCTACGCGATCTTCGTGGTGGTGTACTCGTTTGTCGCCAACGTCGACCGGCTCACGGTGGCACTGCTTGGACGTGGCTGGCTCTCTTGAGTGGGTCAGAGAAATCTCCGGTGCCGAGTCCGTGGCGCGGAGAGGGTATCGAGCGGTCGATGCGCCGGCGAGCAGATGTCGCCTACGGAAGCGCCACCTCCCCCTTCGAGGGGTAGTCGACGAGCTTCAGGGTCCGGAGCTTCCCGAGCAGATTCGCAAACCCATCCGACGTCGGCGAGTAGCCCGTCACGTCCGCCAGGTCGGCTCGTGTCATCGCGCCTGGGTAGAGGACCCGATCAGAGTTTCGAGGCACCGCCATATCGGGGCGTCGATCATTTCCTGGACCCGTCGGTGGAGATCCGCGCGGGTGGGTGGCGTGCTGGGGCCCACGGCCGTCGCTCGCCCGTCATCGGTGACGTCGACCGCGCCGCTGCCGGGATATGCGATCAGTTCGGCTGTGCCGAGGTTTCTGAGGATGTTCGCGAAGCCCCCGCTGGTCGGTCCGTAGCCGGCGACGAACGCGACCTGGATCCGGGAGTAGGGCGCTTCCGACCCGATCGAATCGAGCCAGGCCACCGCGTCGAGAACGCGCTGCATCGGCCCGTCGCTGTCGACGTCGCCGGCCGGCGAGGCCCGCGCCGACTATCGCGCCGGCCCCGGCCGCGAAACCGTGCGCACCGTCCTGGGCGCTGGCGCCGCCGGCTCGTCCGATTCCGAGCGGCTTCCCGAGCTCCCTCACGACCAGGTCGATGCCGCCGAGTGACCTCTGCATGGCCTCGATTGGAGGTGCTCGCCGATCCGCTCGCGGATGTGCACTTCCCTGCTGAGCGATGCGGGTGGGGAGGGACTCGTGCCGCTAAGCGTCGGAAGCTGTATTGAGCAATGGCTGCCCACTAGATCGCAGGACTCTTCGAGATGGTCGGCCACGACCGCGTGGGGAGCGGGCGGCGAGGTGAACGGAGAACGGCATCCGTCGCCCGATCCAGCTGCGGGGCCGGTTCGCTATCTGACCGAGCAAGTGCTGCCGGGGAGCACCGATCGACTCCGAAAGCTTGCGGCGTTGGACTACGCGGGGACGTGGCGCTACTAATTCGTAGCCGGGCCACGGGCGCCGCGGCATGTGCCCTGGGGCAACATTGGGGAGCGCTGCGATTCGGGCGTTCCGAAAAGCGCTGCCGTATCAGACGGTTGCAGCTCCCAATCGAGTCCCTGTGGGCCCACCGGCGCCGGCCCCGACGCCAACCCACCCACGCAAGCCGCGAGGAGCACGTCGAACCATGAAGCGCTGGATCCCCTGGATCGCGACCGCAGGCCTGTTTTCTCTCTTCGGTTCCTCGGCCTCCGCCGAACTCGCCGTCGGCGATGCGGCCCCCGATTTCTCCTTGGCCGGAAGCGACGGTCGCACCTACACGCTGCGCGACTATGCGGGCAAGCAGGGCGTGGTTATCGCCTGGTTCCCGAAGGCCTTCACCCCCGGCTGAACGGAGGAGTTGAAGTCGCTGCGTGACAGCGAAGCCCTCATCTCCGAGTTCGACGTGGCGTACTTCATGGTCAGTCTCGACGACGCCGAGAAGAACCAGAAGTTCGCCGAATCCCTCGATGGAAACTTCCCGCTGCTGAGTGATCCCGAGAAGGTCGCCGCCAAGGCCTACGACGTGCTCGGTTTTGGCGGCCTCTACACCAAGCGATGGACCTTCTACATCGATCCCGATGGCGTGGTCCGTTACATCGACAAGGATGTGGATACCGCGACGGCCGGGCAGGACATCGCGAAACGCCTCGGCGAGCTGGGCTTTCCGAAGAAGGCGAAGTGAGCCCGCACGTCTGGCGCGTCTTCTGAGCGTTCGATGAAACCGCGTTCTGTAGCGATCTCGAGGCTGGCGCTCGGGTTGGGGCTCGCCGTGACGCTGTTCGCCTGCGGCGGGCCAGAACGGGAGATCCGCTCATCCCTCTCCGAACCGGATCGACGACGCTTCGATCTCGGACAGCGGCTCTCGACGCCCTGTTGGAGCTGCCACGATCTCTACGGAGAACAGAACAAGGTGGGGCCGTATCTCGCGGGCGTCTACGGGCGAAGAGCGGGAGCGGCGAGCTTTCCCGGCTATTCCTTCGCGATGCGTGCTTCCAGCATCACCTGGGATGAACGCTCGTTGCGCGAGTTTCTCCTCGAACCACAGCGTGTCGTTCCGGGAACCACGATGGTGGCGAGCGGACCTCGGTCGATGGGCGAAGTGGATGCCCTCGTCTTCTACTTGAAGCACGTGAGTCAGGCCGTCTCAGCCGACGCAAGACAGCGTTAGATCGCTACCCAACATCATGCGTTGCACTAGACTGCGCCCGCCCGCAGAGAAGAGCGCTCTCGAGTGAGCTTCCCGGGGCGAAACGCGAGAGTGTTGGCTGCTTCGAGCGCTTCGATGGCGTCGATCGCGATCGACACGAAACGATTCACGGATCGCGCAGGGCGCATCCGAACAGGAGGGGGGAACGTGAAACGAATCATCGTCTTGGCCATCGCGTGCGCGTGCGTGGCCTTGCCGGCCATGACCGCGACGGCGCAGAACAACCGCGATCGAACGATCTCATTGAGTGATGGCGATCCCGCGACGAACGATTGGACGGGGTTGTATGCCAAGGTCGGTCTGTCGGTCGGCTTTCCCAACAACCCGAAGGGCTCCAGGAACAAGGCGGACCCCGGCGCGGCCGTGGCCTTCGGGGGCGGCTATCGGTTCAACAAGTGGTTCGCCTTCGAACTCGACATGAACGTCACCGCCGGGCACGACGTGAAACGTTCTGATGACGATGTCGTGATCTTTGCGTTCACCATGAACCAGAAGAGCTACCCGCTCGCGGAAGCCGATCTGCTGCCCGAGTGGATGCAGCCCTACATCTTGTTCGGCTTCGGCGGTGGTGTGGTCGACGCGGGCGATCTGCTCGACGAGTCGACGTTCATGATGCGATTCGCCTTCGGGTCGGAATTCATGCTGTGGGACCACTTCGGTCTGTATGTCGACGGCGGGTACATGACCTTCGACGACGCCGAGGCCGGCCTCGAAGGCACCGGGCAGATGATCTTCGGCGGCGTCTACCGCTTCTGATTCTATACCGCTCGTTCCATACACAGCGCATGGCACCCCTTCGGTCCACGAGGCCGAAGGGGTGCTATTGGTTTCGGCCCCGTCCATCCAGGCCCTCGCCCGAAAGGACCCACGGTGCGTCGACTTCGACTGATGATGTTGCTGCTGTTCGGCTGTGCTTTCGGCCTGCTCGGTTCCAGCAGTGGGATGGCCGACGAGCACGAAGAAGCCGCGGCCGAGGTCAGCGACGAAATCGAGGAACTCGAAGAGGTCGACGAAGTCGATGAGGAGTCGGCCTACGACTTTCGCGGGTTGTTCGTCCGGGCGGGCTACGCCTATGCGAGCTTCGACGAGGACGAAAGCAACATCGACTTCGACGACGCCATGGGTTTCGCCGTCGCCGTGGGCTGGCGTCACAGCGCATGGGCTGCGTTGGAACTCACATTCGCGGGTTTCTACGGCTCGGAGACCGACGACTATCAGAACTTCGACCGCGTTCCGGTCGACGACGACGACACCACGAAGAGCCTGACCTCCAGCGAGTTCGCGGTAAACGCCAAGCTGTATCCGCTCGGAATCGATGCGGTTCGCGATCTGCGCGAGAGCCCGCTGCTCTCGAACCTGCCCGAGATCATCCAACCCTATGTCGGTATCGGTCTGGGCTACAGCCTGCAGGACGTGGGGAAGAGCGATCAGACGCGGCCCGCCTTCCGCTTCGTGGGCGGAATCGACGTGATCGTCTGGGAACCCATCGCGATCACCCTCGAGGGGGGCTACACGCGCCACGAGCACCTCGTGCGGCGCAACCGCGGCACTCACATCGAGGGCACGAAGCACCTGAACGTCGGGGTCACCCTCCGCTTCTAGTCGCCGATCGAAGCCGCAGCGGCAGCCAACGCTTCGAGAAGCATCGTTGCGATGTCGAGCGTGTGATCGAGACGGTGCACGCCTGCGGGCGCGAGGTGCTCTGAGGGTCGGCGGGGTTCGCCCGATTCCATGCAGTCGCGTGCTACGGTGCTCGCTCGAAATCGGCGAGGCCCTGCGATGTCCCTTTCGAATCAGCACGACCCGGATGTAGTGCCGGCACCGGTGCGCAACGACGAGCTGACCTGCGTCGCGACCATTCGACGCACCATCGGGGCCTCCCGCGAACGCGTCTGGGAAAACGTCCGCGACTGGGAGCATCTCCCCTGGCTTCACGACGCGGCCTTCAGCGACATCACCTGCAAGGGGGAGGGCGCCTGGGGATGGCGCGCCGAGGTGGTCTACCGCGGCAGCACAGCGCGTTCGAACATCGAGCTCCTGATCGACGATGCCCGCCAGCGTTACGTGACCCGGGTGGTCGACGGGGCGGGCGCCGGGGGCGAGATCTGGACGAGTCTCAGCCCGCGGTCGCAGCACGAAACCGACATCGTGGTCGAGTTCTGCCGCGAACTCGCCGCCGATGAAGACGCCGATGCCGTGGGGGCCGGCTACGTGGCTCTCTATACGCGCCTGTGGGACGAAGACGAAGCCATGATGCAGGAGCGCCAGCGAGAACTCGATCGTCGCGGGGAGCGCGAGGCGCAGGGCGAAGCGGCGATCGATCTCGGCCCGGCGGCCGAACTGCGCTCGCGGCTCCCCCTAGACCTCGAAGCCTTCGGCGGGCGCGTGCGGGTGTACGCAAAGGAAGGCCGCTTCGAGGTCCACGGCCTCGTCTGCCCCCACCTGCTTGGCCCCCTCGATGCGTGCGAGACCGACGAAGCGGTCCTGGTCTGTCCGTGGCACGGCTATCGCTTCGACCGGGATAGCGGCCGCAGCTGTGATGGCCAGCGCTACCGCGTCGCGAACCCGGCCCGCGTCGAAGTCTCTCGAGACCGCGTGCGACTCGTGCCCGCCTAGCTCGAACGCTGCGCCACGATCTCGTCGCGCATGTCGCGCTTCAGGAATTTGCCCGATGCGTTGCGCGGCAACGCTTCGCTACGCACGTCGACGATGGTCGGGATCTTGAAGGCCGCCAGGTGTTCTGCGAGGAAGCCCCGCAGATCCTCGGGGTCGAGCTGCTGTCCATCGCGCAGCACCAGGGCAACCGCGACCTCTTCGCCGAGCCGCTCGTGGGGCACGCCGAAGACCGCGGCTTCGTGGATGGCCGGGTGCTGGTAGATCGCGGCCTCGACCTCGGCCGAGTAGATGTTCTCGCCGCCCCGCAGGACCATGTCCTTGGCGCGGTCTTCGACGAAGATGAAACCTTCGTCGTCCATGCGGCCGAGGTCGCCGCTGCGCAACCAACCCTCGAGGAAGGTCTCCGCCGTGGCCTCGGGCTTGTTCCAGTAGCCGCGAATCAGGTTCGCGCCGCGAAAGAAGATCTCGCCGCGCGGTACCTCCTTGCCCTGCTCGTCGGCGACCTTCACCTGCAACACCGGCACGGCGCGACCGGCACTACGCGGCTTGCGGACGTAGTTGTCCCCGGAGTTCTGCGGGCCGTAGGCGTTCGTTTCCGTCATGCCGTAGCCGATGCCCGGACGGCCGCGCTTGAAGCCCTTGTCGATCCGGTTCACCAGTTCGGGGGGCGCCGGCGCGCCGCCACCGCCCACACTCACCAGGCTCGAGGTATCGCGTGAGGCGAAGTCGGGGGATTCCATCAGATCCCACGACATCGTGGGCACGCCGACGAAGTTCGTGATGCGTTCGCGCTCGATCAGTTCGAGGGCGCGCTCCGGAATCCACTTGTACATCATCACCAGCTTGTAGCCGCCCGCGAAGCTGCCGAGCATGACGGGGACGAGGCCCGTCACGTGGAACAGCGGCACGATCAGGATGAAGCTCGTGGGGTGCGGGCTCGGGGCCTTCGGGGGTTGGCTCATCGCGTTCGCAACACCCGCGCAGGCGAAGCACTGCAACGAGGTGAGAACCGAGCGATGGGTCGCCACGGCGCCCTTGGGGAAGCCCGTGGTGCCCGACGTGTAGAGGATCATCGCATCGTCGTCGCGGTCGATCTCGACATCGGGCGGCGCCGCGCCCGGCACGAAGACGTCTTCCAGGCGATCGGCCCCAGCGGGCAGCTCGCCCGTCGCGCGCACGACCAGGGCCTTGAAGCCGATGGGTTCGATGAGAGGTGCGGCGCGCTCGATGCGCTCGTGATCGGCGATCAACAACGCGCAGCCCGAGTCGCGCAACGCGTAGTCCATCTCTTCCGTGGTCCACCAGGCATTCAGCGCCACCGCGATGCCGCCGACCGAAGTGATCGCGGCGAAGGAGAGGATCCACTCGGGGTAGTTGCGCATCGCGATGCCGACGCGATCCCCGCGCTGGATGCCGTAGCGCTCGACGAGCAGGGCCCCCAGGGCCTCGACCCGATCGACCGCCTCGTTGAAGCTGAGGGTCTCGTCTTCGTAGACGATGAAGGGGTTGTCGCCGTGGCCGCGCGCGGCCTGGAAGAGGAAGCGCAGGGAGGGGGGCGTGGCCTTGAATACGGTGAGGGTCTCACCGCGAATCGTGTCTTCGCCGGTTTCGAACGGACCGCCCGGGCCGGTCAGGGTGGCCAGGGCTTCTTCCCAGCTGGGGGGTGTGGCATCGGAATCGGTGGGAGCGGTCATGCGGGAACCTTTCGGGTCGGATCGGGAGTGGGCGGCGCGACACTCTAACCGCCGCCTCGGGTGAACCCAAGCACCCCGAACCGACCGCCGCGGGGGGTGCTATGGGTCGCGCTGCGCGTCCACGGCGGCGCAGCCGGAGGAGGGAGCATGACGAATTCCGCGCTCGGCGAGGCCTCGGCCACGGGCGATCTTCAGCGAGCGGCCGACTGGCGCCTGCGCACCAGCATGGGAGTCACGGTCGGCTGGCTGCTGCTGGGCTTCATCTACATCTCGCTGGTGGTCGGCTGGGGAGACTTCGTGCGCCAGCAGGCCCCGGAACTCGGCGGCTTTCTCGAAGGGGCCTTCGCTCCCCTGGCGTTTCTCTGGTTGGTGGTCGGGTTCTTCCTGCAACAGCAGCAACTGCGCGAGAACACGCGAACCATCCAACAGCAGCTCGAACAGATGCGTCGCTCGGCCGAGCTCGCGGAGGTGCAGGCGCGCGCGATCGCGGCCGACGAATTGCACTCGCGGCAGGACACCTTCCTGCGCAGTGCGCAGCTGGTCGGCCAGCAGCTCTCGATGATCTGTGGCTGGATCGTCACGTCGTACTACATGGCGGAGGGCGACGTGCTCGAGTTGTGGCGGCGCAGCACCCAGGGTGAGATCGCGGCCTTTCCGATGGAGATCATCCGTCGCATCCTGGCCGACGACGTGACGCGAGACGAGTTGTTTCGCGGTACCGAGCTTCGGGCCGGTCATACCGAGCGATTCATCGAGGCCTTCGAGCGACTGTTGGCGGCGGCGCAGCGCTGCGATACCGGGGGCATGCTCGAAGAAGCCCTGCGCGATGGGCCTCACGGGCGCGTGTACCGGATGATGACGGAGCCCGCTCCCGAATGAGCAAGCGCCTCCGGCTCTACCTGGGCGTCGCATTCGCGGCGTTGGCCCTCGGTTGCGCGTCGCAGGGAGGCGATCGTGCTCCGCTGCGCGTCGGGACGTCGGGGGACTACGCGCCATTCAGCGAACGGATCGAGGGCACGGGCGCGTACCGCGGCTTCGATATCGAGGTCGCCGAAGCCTTCGCGCGCGATCGGGGCAGCGAGATCGAGTGGGTGCCGTTCCGCTGGGTCGACCTCTCACGGGATTTCGCGGAGGGCCGCTTCGACCTGGTGATGAGCGGGGTGACGGTGCGTGCGGATCGCTCGGTGCTCGGTCGCTTCTCGGTTCCCGTCGTCGCGAGTGGTGCCGTTCTGCTCTTCGACCGCAGCCGTTTCGATTCCACGGGTCCCGCCTCATTCGATCGCGAAGGGATGCGGATCGCCGTCAATCGTGGAGGGCATCTCGAACGGGTCGCCCGGGCGCACTTCAGGAACGCGCGGGTCGAGACCCGTGCCGCGAACGAGGACGTTCGCGCGGCCCTGGCGAATCGCGAAGTCGACGCGATCGTGACCGACACCCTCGAGGCCCCGCGCTGGCTCGTCGGGCTCCAGAACGTTGGCCGCCACGGTCCGCTCACCCGGGATCGCAAGGCCTATTGGGTCGCACCGGATCGCAGCGCGTTGGCTCGCGAACTCGATCGCTGGTTGATGGCCCGCGAGGCCGACGGAAGCCTCGCCGCCCTGCGCGAGCGTTGGTTCGGCGAGGCCGGGAGCGTCGTCGATGCGAGCCCGGCGTCGTCGCTCGTGGCCGCGATCGCCGAGCGCCTGGCGCTGATGTCCTGGGTCGCGGAGAGCAAGCGCGTCGCCGGGCGCGCCGTCGAGGATCTCGCCCGCGAAGCGCGCGTGCTCGACGCCGCGTCGTCGGCCATCGCACGCGAAGCGTCACGACAGTCGGTCGCACCACCCGAAGACGAGGTCGTGCGCGCCTTCTACCGCGCGCAGATCGAAGCCGCGAAGGCGATCCAGTACGCCACGCTGGCGGTGCCTCCGATCCGTCGCGCGCGAGCGGAGGATCTCGCCGATGTGCTGCGCCCCGCGTTGATCCGCATCGGCGATCGCATGGCGTCGTTGATCGTCACGCTCCGCGCGGGTCGGGGGCACATCTCCGAATCCGACGTCGAGCAGTTGCGCAGCACCCTCGTCGACCACGCGCTTCCGAGCGAACGAGTGGACGCGGTGCTCGAGGCGTTTCGCGCGCTGGGTTCAGGCGTCGTCGAGGCGCAGCATCACGACCGCGCGTCCCTTGATGCGGCCGCTCAGGGTCGAGAAGAAGTCGGCCATGGCCATCTGCCAGCCGTACTTGCGATGTAGGGCTTCGTAGGCGCGCTTCTCTTCTTCGGCCGACTCGACGATCCGCCCCTGCCCCTCGCACCACTCGCCGCGGACCTTGCCGCGCACGTCGCAGCGGGCGACGCGGATGCGGGTGTCGTTGCGCAGGCGCTTCACCTTGCCCGCCTTGCGCTCGCTGAAGATCGCGATCTCGTCGCCGCAGGGCGCACACCAGACGGGGGTCTTCACCCCGCGGCCGTTCTTGCGAAAGGTCTCGAGGTTGATGTAGCGCGCGTCGGCGTAGGGCTCTTGCGGCATGCCCGGTTAGAGGGCGTCGGGGGCGATGGCGAAGAGATCCCCGGATCCCGCCTTCACCGCGGCCTCGTTGCCGAGGGCCTGGGGGAGCAGTTGCTGGATGAAGAAGCGTGCGAGGGTCACCCGATTCTCCAGGTAGGTCTCGCTCCACTCTCCCGACTTGTCTTCGACCGCCGCCACGGCGAGCCTCGCCAGAGCCGTGGCGCCCGCGACGGCGCCGAAGAGGTTCAGGTAGGGGGTCGAACCGGCGGCGATGTCCCGGGCTTCGACGCCCATGCGCTCCTGCAACCATTCGGTCGAGCGGGCCAGGGTTTCGATCCCGGCGCGGAGGCCCTCGGCGAGTTCCTTGAGATCGGGACGCGCATCGAGTTCGCTCACGACGCCGCGCATTTCATCGAGGTAGCCGTTCACCACGGCGCCATCGCCCAGGCGCAACTTGCGCATCGTGAGGTCGCTGGCCTGGATGCCGTTGGTGCCTTCGTAGATGGGCGCGATGCGGGCGTCCCGGTAGTGCTGGGCGGCTCCCGTCTCTTCGACGAAGCCCACGCCGCCATGCACCTGGATGCCGAGGGAGGTGACCTCGACACCGGTGTCCGACAGCCAGGCCTTCACGACGGGGGTGACGAGGGCGAGTCGCGCTTCCGCCTTGAGGCGTTCGCCGGCGTCCGGGTGGTGGGTCGCGATGTCGTCGTCGGCGGCCGAGGCGTAGAGCATGCCGCGCATGGCTTCGATCTTCGCCTTCATGGTCATCAACATCCGGCGCACATCGGGGTGCTGGATGATGGTCGAATCCTTACCGGGCCCGAGTTCGTCGCCGATCGCACGCCCCTGCACGCGTTCCTTCGCGTAGTCGAGGGCCTGCTGATAGGCGCGCTCGGCGATCGCCAATCCCTGGTTGCCCACGAAGATCCGTTCGCGATTCATCATCGTGAACATGCACATGAGGCCCTGGTTCTCCTGGCCGATCATCCAGCCCACGGTGGGCTCGTCTTCGCCGTAGGAGAGCACGCAGGTGGGGCTCACGCGGATGCCCATCTTGTGTTCGAGGGAGACGGTCTTGATGCCGTTGCTCTCGCCCACGCTTCCGTCCGGATTCAATCGGTACTTGGGGGCGAGGAAGAGCGAGATGCCCCGGCTTCCGGCAGGCGCATCCGGGGTTCGCGCGAGCACGAGGTGGATGATGTTGTCGGTGAGATCGTGGTCGCCGAAGGAGATGAAGATCTTCTGGCCCGAGAGGTGATAGCTGCCGTCGGACTGCGGCTCGGCGGTGCAGCGCAGGCGTCCAAGATCGCTACCGGCCTGGGGCTCGGTGAGATCCATGCTGCCCGACCACTCGCCGCTGATCATCTTGCCGAGATAGAGCTCCTTGAGTTCATCGCTCGCGTGGGCCTCCATCGCGTGGATCGCGCCATCCGAGAGGCCGTGGCACATCGCGAAGCCCATGTTCGAAGCGCCGTACATCTCGATGATCGCTGTGCCGACGGAGAAGGGAAGGGCGGCGCCGCCGTGTTCTTCGGGTGCGGATACGCGATTCCAACCCGCCTCGACGACGGCGTCGTAGGCCGCCTTGTAGCCATCCGGAAGGACCACCTGCCCATCGCGCAACACGGCGCCGATCTCGTCGCCGATGCGATTGGTGGGGGAGACCACGTCCGCAAAGAAGCGCGCGGCTTCGGACATCAGGTCGCGAACCATCTCGGGATCGAGGTGTTCGAAGGCCGGGATCTGGGCCAGCTCTTCGAGGCGTGCGGAATGCTTGAGGGCGAAGGCGATGTCGTCGATCGGTGCGAAGAATTCGTTCACGGTGGAGCCTTTCTTTCGAACGGAAAAGGAGGGAGTTCGGGCGCGGGGGCCGAAACGGAAAGCCGAACTGCGAGGGCCGACGACGATAGCTCGCGAAGCGAATGGATGGCATTCGACCGGATCGGGAAGGGCGTCCAATGTCGCGTGCGCGACTGACTTGCAGTCGCGTTTTTCACGCACGCGAGTGTCGCGGTTATCATGCCGCCGCCGTTGCTCGGAGCATCGATGTCTGGATCGGAACCTCGAGACGAATCTCCTGTGCGCCCGAGACGCAAGCGCTGGGCACATGTCGTCGTCGCCATCGCGCTCGTCTGGCTGGTGATCGAAGCCGTGGCCTTCATCGCTTTCGGCCTGGCGACCGGGAGCGCCTTCTCTTTCGACGACGTGGCGGCTACGCGCGAAGCCGTCCTCGAAGAGCGCTTCGCCGAGCTCGCCCCGCGTCCCGATCGTGGGCCGGTGCCCGAGTGGCAGGTGCTGCATCCATACCTCGGCTTCGTGTTGCAGCCTTCGCCGCAGGAAGGGTTGGGGAACGACTACGGCTTCATCGGTGAGCTTCCGCCCTTTGCGATCGGTTCCCTCGACGCCGGGGCACGGGCGGGGGAGCGCGCGATCGTGGCGGTGGTCGGGGGCTCGGTCGCACAACGGATGGCGCATGTGGCGGGGGACGAACTCGCGCGCGAGCTCGCGGGCAACCCCTGCTTCGGCGAGCGCGAGATCGTGGTTGCGAATCTCGCTCTCCCCGGGGTCAAGCAGCCCCAGCAACTGCTGACCCTCGCGTACTTCCTGAGCGTCGGGGCCGCGATCGACGTGCTCGTCAGCCTCGATGGCTTCAACGAGATCGCGCTGCCGATCGCCGAGAATCTCGAGCAGGGGGTCTCTCCCTTCTATCCGCGCAACTGGAAGTTCCGCGTGCGCGGCGTGCAGGATGTCGACTCCCTGCGACAAATCGGTGCCCTCGAGTTCTGGCGCGAGGGGCGCAAGGGCCTGGCCCGCTTCGTCGGCGGAACCCCGCTGCGCTTTTCCGTGGCGGCGAACACCCTGTGGTGGCTGATCGATCGGGGCTTCGAACGCCGTCTGACCCTCGGCATGCTCGACCTCACCCTCAGAGAGCAGGAGCGTCCGGCCGGCGAGGAGGACTTCACCACCCGCGGTCCCCGGCGCGAGTATGCGAGTGAGGTGGAGCACTACGCCGATCTCGTCGCGGTGTGGGAGCGATCGACGCACTTGATGGCGCAGGCGAGCGAGGCCGCGGGGATCGCGTCGTTCCACTTCCTGCAGCCGAACCAGCGAGTGCCGGGGAGCAAGCCGATGGGCGACGAAGAGAGACGCGTGGCGCTCCCGCGGCACCAGCTCTACGACGCGCCCGCGCGCAGGGGCTATCCCGAGTTGATCGCCGCCGCGGCTCGCATGCAGGCGGCGGGATTGCCATTCGATGACCTTACGATGGTCTTCGCCGACGTCGAACAGGCGCTCTATGTCGATGGTTGTTGTCACGTGAACGAAGAGGGGTCGCAACGGTTGGCTCGGGCGATCGCGGAACGGATCCGCGAACGCTTCGCGGCCGGCCAGGCGTGTCCGCGGTACGCGCCGATCGATCGTGAATAGACGCGGGGCCTTTGGCGCGCCGTAGCTTGTCGCGCGAGTATTGTGAAGCGGGTCCGTGGGTGGTCCGAGCGCGCCATGCCCGAGGCGCCGAAGGGGAGGGGATGGCCGAGCGCGAAACCAGGGATGCCCAAGCGGGGCTGAGCCATCGCGCGGCGTTGGTCGCCGTCGTGGTGGCCTTCTGTGTCGGCGTGATCGGGTCGCTCGCCCTTCGACCGGCGGCGACCCCCGCCGCGGGCGCGACCGATACGAAAGCGATCCGCGCGGTCCGCTGGAAGCTACCGGTGGCCTTCGGAACCCAACTCCCCGCCCTCGGCGACAACGCCCTCTATCTGGCCGAGCGCGTCGAGGCGACGAGCAACGGATCGCTCGTGCTCGAAGTCTTCGAACCCGGTGCCGTGGTGCCGCCGTTCAGCATCGTCGAAGCCGTCAAGGAGGGGAAGATCTCGGCCGGCTACACCTGGCTCGGCTACGACCTCGGCACGCTTCCCGCCTCCGTGCTCTTCGGGGCCGTTCCCTTCGGCATGGAGCCGTGGGAGTTCACGGCGTGGTGGTTCTACGGAGGGGGGCGCCAGCTCGGCGAAGAGGTCTACGGCGAACTCGACATCCATCCCATCTACTGCGGGGTGATCGGTCCCGAGTCGGCGGGCTGGTTTCGAGAGGAGATCGCCACCCTCGACGACATCCGCGGGTTGAAGATCCGCTTCGCGGGACTCGGAGGCATGGTGATGCAGGCGCTCGGCGCCTCGGTCACGATGTTGCCCGGAGGCGAGATCTTCCAGGCCCTCGAGAAGGGGGCGATCGATGCGACGGAGTTCTCGATGCCCGCGATCGATGAGCGTCTCGGCTTCGACCGCGTGGTCTCCTACAACTACTTCCCGGGTTGGCATCAGCCCTTCACGGCGTTTCATCTGGTCGTGAATCGCGACGACTATGCGGCACTGGCGCCATCGCAGCAGGCCGCGCTCGAGACGAGCTGCACCGCCGCCGTGGTGAACAGCCTGGCCAAGGGCGAGGCCATCCAGGGCGGGGTGCTCGAGGGCTTCGAAGAGAAGGGCGTGCACACTCGCAGTCTCCCGATCGAGGTGTTGCGCGAACTCGAGCGCACGACCGAGGAGATCATCGCGGAGCAGCGGGCGATGGACGCCGCCTTCGCCCGAGTGCACGATTCGCAGCGCGCCTTCGCCGAGCGCTACAAGCGTTGGAAGCGGCTCGGCTTCCTGCCGCGGGATTTTTGATCGCCGTGGCGATCGATCCGAAGGATCTCGAGAAGCGCCTGCCGCAGACCCGGCTCTCTCGGCGTCTCGACGCCTGGATCTCGCGCATCGGCGACGGGATCTCGTGGCTGTGGCTCGTGCTCCTCGCGACGATCGTGACCAACGTGGTGATGCGATACGTCTTCGGTGAGGGCCGCATCGAGTTCGAAGAGCTGCAGTGGCACTTCTACGCGATCGGTTTCCTCGCCGCCCTCTCGTACGGCGTCGTGCGCGACGAACACGTGCGCGTCGACTTCGTGCGCGCGCGCATCAGCGCGCGGATGCAGGCCTGGGTCGAACTCTACGGAATCCTGCTGCTGCTCCTGCCCTTCATCGCGCTGGTGCTCTTCTACGCGGTGCCCTTCGTCGCCTACTCGTGGGAGACGGGCGAGGTGTCGCCGGCGCCGGGAGGTCTCGCCTACCGTTGGTTCATCAAGGGCGCGCTGTTCGTGGGCTTCGCGCTGCTGGGACTTTCGGCGTGGTCGCGCCTGTGTCGCGTGTCGAGCTTTCTGTTCGGCTCTCCCGCGGCGGTCGAGGCGGTCGATTCCGACGGGGACGGCGCCGCGTGAGTTTCAACGAATGGCTCGTGATCGCGATGTTCGCGTCCTTCGTCCTGCTCATCTTTACCGGCTATCCGGTGGCCTGGGTGCTCGGCGGCCTGGCCGTGTTCTTCACTGCGATCGCGGTGATCGCCGAGGCGGATTTCGGCATCGCCACCGGCGCCGACTGGGCCTACGCATCGCTCTCCGTCGATCGCATCTGGGACCTGATGAACAACTGGGTGCTGGTGGCGCTCCCGATGTTCATCTTCATGGGGCTGATGCTCGATCGCTCCGGGGTGGCGAGCGATCTGATGACCAACTTCGCGCGGCTCTTCGGACGCGTGCGCGGTGGGTTGGCCGTGACGGTCACGGTGATCGGCGTGTTGCTCGCGGCCTCGACGGGGATCATCGGCGCATCGGTCGTGCTGCTCGCCCTGCTCGGGCTGCCGATCATGCTCGATCGTGGCTATCGCGCTGAACTCGCGGCCGGAACCGTCGCGGCGGTCGGCACCCTCGGGATTCTGATCCCGCCGAGCATCATGCTCGTGATGATGGCGGATCGGCTCGCGATCTCGGTGGGGGATCTCTTCCTCGGCGCGCTCGTGCCCGGCATGCTGCTCGGGCTGCTCTACGTGATCTACATCCTGGGCTATGCGGCCCTGCGCCCGAATGCAGCGCCCCTCGGCGACGAGGTCGAGCCGATCGACGCGCGGGTGGTGCTCGGTGTGGTGAAGGCGGTGGCGCCGGCGCTCGGCCTCGTGGTGGCCGTGCTCGGGAGCATCTTCTTCGGCATCGCCACGCCGACCGAAGCCTCGGGGGTGGGGGCCCTCGGAGCGACGCTCCTCGCCTGGGGCAAGGGCGCCCTCGATCGCACGGTCGTGCGCGACGTGCTGCGCAGCACGAGCCTCACCACGGGCTTCATCTTCGCCATCCTGATCACCGCCACCGCCTACTCCCTCGTGCTGCGGGGGCTCGGCGGCGACGCCCTGATCTCGTCTGCGCTCCTCGGTCTGCCCTTCGAACCGGAGGGCATCGTGCTCGCGATCCTCTTCTTCACCTTCCTCCTGGGCTTCTTCCTCGACTGGATCGAGATCACCCTGATCGTGCTGCCCCTGGTGGCGCCGGTGGTCACCGGGCTCGGCTTCGACATCGTGTGGTTCACGGTGCTCTTCGCCGTCTGTCTGCAGACCTCGTTCCTCACCCCGCCGGTGGGCTTTGCGCTCTTCTATCTGAAGGGGGTGGCGCCACCCGAGGTCAAGCTCTCGACGATCTATCGCGGGGTGCTTCCCTTCATCGCGTTGCAGGCGATCGCCCTGCTGGTGATCTTTCGCTGGCCCCAGATTGCGCTCTGGCTGCCGAGCATTTCCTACACGGGAACAGCGCGTTAGCGTTCGAACGTCGCGCAGATTCACATCCTTGGAGCCGGGCCGGGAGGAAGTTCGATGAGAGCCGTGCGCTGCTGTGACAACGGGGTCGAGGTGAGCGAGGTCGCGGAGCCCTCGGGCGAAGGCGTCCGCATCGACGTGAAGTCCGCGAGCATCTGTGGTTCCGATCTCCACCTGCTCGACTTCGGTGTGCCGCTGACCCAGACCCTGGGACACGAATTCGCCGGGCTGACGGAAGACGGCCGCGCGGTCGCGATCGAGCCCCTGCGGATTTGCGGTGAATGCGATCTCTGCGAGGCCGGGGAGTACAACCTCTGCCGCCTCGGCTCGGGCATCATCATGGGCGTCGGCAGCGATGGCGGCATGGCCGATCGCGTGATCGTGCCCGAGCGCTGCATCGTGCCGATCTCGAACGATCTCCCCGTGCGCAACGCATGTCTCGTCGAGCCGCTCGCGGTCGCGATCCACGGCGTGCGTCTGGGCGGCGTGGGGAAGGGCGATCGCGTCAGTGTGATCGGCGGCGGTTCGATCGGCCTATGCGCCCTGGTGGCGTGCCGCGCCCTGGGTGCCGAGGTCGGCGTTCACGCGCGCCATCCCCATCAGGTGGAGGCCGCGCGCAACCTCGGTGGAACGGAGCCCCTCGGCGAAACCCCCTTCGTGATCGATTGCGCGGGGACCCACGAGTCGATCGCCCAGGCGATGGAACTGTGTCGCCCGGGTGGGCGCGTGATCCTGCTCGCGACCTACTGGGGCGGCATGAGCGTGCCCGCGATGCAGATGTGCCTGAAGGAGCTACGGGTCATCCCTTCGAGTCTGTACAACCACCGCCACACGTCGTCGGACTTCGAGTTCGCCGCCGAGGTCCTGGCGAAGGATTCCGACATCGCAGAGGTGATGATCACGCATCGCCTGCCCCTCGACGAAGCGGCTCGCGCTTTCGAGATCGCCGCCGACCGCAAGGCCGGCGCCATCAAGGTTGCCCTCGAGGTGTGAGGCGAACGATCGGGCTGGGACGCCCCAGCCCGGCGGATTGCCTTTCGCTCAGCCCTTCTTCAGGGCTTCGTCGATCAGTCGCTTGAACGAAGTGATCGGCTGCGCCCCCGACAGGTATCGGCCGTTGATGAAGAAGGCCGGGGTACCCGAGACGCCGAGTTGCCGCGCCTGGGCGAGGTCGCCATCGATGCGATCGCGCAGGGCCTTCGACTCGAGATCCTTCTTGTACTGGTCGACGTCGAGGCCGAGGTCCTTTGCGTAGCGCTCGAAGGTGGCGGGCTTCAGATCGCGCTGGTTCTTGAAGATCGTGTCGTGCATCTCCCAGAACTTGCCCTGCATGAGGGCCGCTTCGGCGGCCGCGTGCGCGGCGGGCGCGTCCTTGTGGAAGGACAGTGGGAGGTGCTTGAACACGACGCGCAGGTCGTCGCCGTATTCTTCACGAAGCTGCTTGAGGGTCGGACCGACCCTCCCGCAGTAGGGTCACTGGAAGTCGGAGAATTCGACGATCGTGACCTTCGCGTCCTTCGGCCCCTTGAACGGTGCGGTGCCGACGGCGACCTCGTACACCTTGCTCGGGTCCGGACGGCCCGGGCGCGCGCTCGGGGTCGGCGCCGCAGCGCCGGGCTTCCCCGCCTTGATCGAGTTGAACGCGACTTCGAGCTGGTCGCTCGCGCGATCGATCGAACTCGACAGCAGGTAGGCGCTGCCGAGAATGGCGATGCCCAATACGATGGCCGCCCCGATGAGGGCGAAGCCGGAGTTATTCTCTTGCACGTTCGAATCTCCCGTACGGGGGGTTCAGCAGAAATGAGCGGCGGGAGCCTAACGATTCTGCCGGTTGGCCGAAAGCGAAGCCCAGGCCTGCTCGCGTGAAGTTCAGGTAACCCATCGACCCCCGAGTGCGTAGACCCGAGTGAATCTGATCCTCCTGTTCGAAGCGGACTTCTCGGCGCCGGCGACGGGCGCCGCGGGTGGACGCGTGTGTCTGGAGGGGCGTCGCGCGTCCTACATCGCCTCGGTTCACCGCGCGCAGCCGGGGGATCGCCTGCAGGTCGGTCTGGTCGGCGGGCGCATCGGGGAGGGGGAGGTCGTCTCCGTCGCCGGGGATCGGGTCGAACTCGATGTGCAACTCGATCGCGAGCCGCCGGCACCGCTGCCGCTGACCCTCGTGCTCGCTCTTCCCCGGCCCCTGGTGCTCAAGCGCGTTTTGATCGCGGCGACTTCGCTCGGTTGCAAGCGGATCTACCTGATCCAGTCGCGACGCGTCGAGCGCAGCTTCTGGAACAGCAAGGTGCTGCGCGGGGACGCCCTCGACGAACCGCTGATTCTCGGTCTCGAACAGGCCGTCGATACCGTGATGCCGCGTGTCGAATTGCGCACGCGCTTCAAACCCTTCGTGGAAGACGAACTCCCGGGATTGATCGCGGGCGGGCAGGCGTTCGTTGCGCACCCGGAGGCCGACGCGCCATGCCCGCGTGACGTGAAGGAACCCACGACCCTCGTCGTGGGCCCGGAGGGCGGCTTCGTTCCGTACGAGATCGAGAAGCTCGAGGCGGCGGGTTGTCGAGGCGTCGGGCTGGGCGAGCGCATCCTTCGCGTCGAGACCGCGCTCGCCGTCCTGCTTGCGCGCATGTTCTAGAAACCGAAGCGCGATCGCGTTCGAGATGGCTCGGAGATTGCCCGGAGCCCTTCGCGGGAATCTTCGGCGGTCGAAAATGGTGGTTGCGCCGGATCCAATGCGCGTGGGGCCTGTGATAGTTTGCGCGCGCCCGCAACGAGGGTTGCGTGGTCGAACCATCCCCACTGAAGCTGTGAAGAGAAGCTGTGAAGAACTCTCTGGACCCCATGACCCCGAACCTGCCTGTGCGAACGAATGAGCCCGGATGAGCCGGACCGAACGAGACTTCTACCGGCGCGACGAATCCGAGCGCGCCTGGATGATCGAAAACACCTGGTGTGGGGCCTGTCGCCTTCCCGATCTCGGGATCGACGAGCCGCGTGAATTCGAGGACGACGGACGCATCTACCTCGAAGGTCGCTGTCGGATCTGTCGCCGCGTGCTGACCAGCGAAGTGGTGGATCAGCGGGAGAGGTCGCCCGCGGCCTGAACGGCGAGTGCGAGTGCCCTCGTGCGATCCTTCCCTTCACGCGCGATGATGGGCGCGTGCGCGGCTCCGACACCAGACTTCGATCTTGCTCTGCCGCGCTCGTCTTTGCGTGCGCCCTCGCGCGCGCCCTCGCGCTCGCCCTGGCTCTGTTCTTTGCTGGCGCAGGCACGGCCTCCGCGGCGGACGAACAGTCGACCCTGATCTGGCTCTCCTTCGATGGCGTGCGTCACGATCAACCCGATCGGCAGACGCTCCCCGGGCTCCAACGCATCGAGCGGGAGGGCGTGCGGGCCGAGGCGCTTCGTCCGGTCTTTCCGAGTACCACCTTTCCGAATCACGTAAGCCAGGCCACCTGTGCGCGTCCGACGCGCCACGGCATCGTGGGCAACCGCTTCCGCGATCGCGCGCGCGGCGACTTCGCCTACGAAGCCGATGCGTCCTGGATCCTCGCCGAACCGCTCTGGATCGCGGCCGAGCGACAGGGCGTGCGCGCGGCCGCCTTCTTCTGGGTCGGCAGTGAGACTCCCTGGCGCGGGCTCGCCGCCTCGTATCGCCGCACGCCATTCGATTCCGCAGTACGCGAAGCCGAGAAGGTCGACCAGATCCTCGAATGGCTGGATCGTCCCATCGCGACCCGACCGCGGTTGATCATGACCTGGTGGCGGGGAAGCGATCGGGCGGGGCACCGACACGGTCCGGATGCTCCCGAAGTCGACGCGGCATTGCGCGAACAGGACGCCAAGCTGATACGCCTGATCGAGGAACTCGATCGACGAGACGCATGGTCGACCACGACGCTTTTCGTGAGCAGCGATCACGGTATGGGTCACGGTGAGCGCGCGATCGACGTCGCAGAGGCCCTCGAGGGCGCAGGCGTCGAAGCGGAGCTCATGTCGAGCGGAGCCGTCACCATGGTGCATCTGCGCGAAGCGGGTGAGACCGTGATCGCCCGCGCCGAGGCGGCGCTTTCGAGTCTGCCGGGCCATCGCGTGCATCGATCGCGCGACCTCGTCGAGGCTGGGACTCTCGGCCCGGCCGAACGTCTCGGTGAGCTCGTCCTCGTCGCCGAACCGCCGCACTTCTACGCCCGGACCGACTGGACCGAGCGTTGGCTCGCGACCCTCTTCTCCTGGTGGAGCGGGGGACGCGGCATCCACGGCTACGATCCGAAGTACGTCGACATGCACGGCATCTTCTACGCCGTGGGCCGCGGTGTCCCGAGCGGGCGCCCCCTCGGAACCGTTTCCCCCCTCGACCTCGCTCCGACTGCGAGTCGGCTGCTGGGGATCGATCCCCCCGCCGATTGCGAGGGCTCTGCGCTTCCCGGATTCGATGAAAGCAGGCATGCTTCGCCATGGGCGGAGTGAGGCGGGAGCAGAAGAGCGAGCCATGGCGGGGGCAACGGGGATCGAGTTCTACGAGGGCTTCGAGTGGGCCGTGCCGATCGCGTTCGCGGCGGCGGTGCACGCCTGTCGCTTCGAGCAGGGGGATGTGCTCTACAGCGACGCGTCGGCCTACTCGGGTTCGAAGCGCGCGAAGCGTCCGGCCCGGCATCACATCCAGGTGCTCGACCCGCCGCGCACCACCCGGGCCCTCGCGGGCGAGGGCGAAGGGCAGCGCTTCTTCGCCAACTGGGAGTCGCCGGTCCGCTTCGAGTGGCGCGACTACGAGAAGGGCGAGAGCCAGGAGCACACCACTACCCAGGGGCAGCTGTTCACGTGTCTATGGAAGGGGGATGTCTCGCTGCTGCAGGCTTCGGGCGATGATGGGGGCGACCCCTGCGAGCGCCCCCTGCTGCTGCGCGATCTTCAATCCCATGTCGAGGCGGCGGCGCCGACACTGGCCGCGAAGCTGGGAAAGAAGGGAGCGTCGAAGCATCTCTTCGCCGTCGCCCTCGACCTTTCGAGCGATGCCTCCCTCGCCAAGGCGCACGAGATCGAGGCGGCGTTGGCTTCGCGGGGTGCCCTGCGCACCGTGACGAGCACGCCGGCCGAACTCGGCATCGACGACGTGATCGCCGATCGCTTCCATCCCGCCCTGGTCGTGCGCGGTTTCGCGACGGCGCTCTCCCCCGTCGCGCAGGTGGAAGAAACCCTGCGCGACGTGCTCTATGCCGGATCGAAGAGCCCCGAAGCGCGCAAGGAAGGCGGGCGATTCCAACTGAATCGCCACGGGTGCCTCCTCCCGCTCTGAATCAGTGAAGCGGCCCGCGCTCCGGGGTCGGTAGAGTCGCGTCCGCGCGCATTGCGCTGGCCACGTGCTGCAGCATCCGCCACTGCCCGCCTTCCCATACGAGCACGTTGCTCGCCGCCAGGCGCGCACCACCGAGATGCTCGACGCAGTTCACGAAGGCCAGCCCGCGCACCAGGCTGACGGCGTCCTGGCTGTACTCGATCGGAGGCGCCCCTTCTTCGAAGAGCGCCTGGAAGCTCGCCATCACGGCCAGGCGTCCCTCGAGCGGGGGACCGCCGGGATGGATACAGAGCACCGGTTCGTCCCGCGCCCACAATTCGTCGAGCGCCGCGAAGTCCCCGTCGGCGATGGCCGCGTAGAAGGCGGCGTTCACCCGAAGCGCGGCGATCGCGTCGGAAGACTCGCGGCTCATCTGGAAGCCAGCGCTCTCGACCTACGCGCTCTCGGCGCGCATGCGGGTTGCCGTCATCTCGAGATGCTCGGTGGTCTGGCCGCTGCGCGAGCCGCGCGCTTCGAGGGCGCGCAGGGTGTCCATGCCATCGACGATTTCGCCGAAGATCGAGTGGTTGTCGTCGAGGTGGGGCGTCGGGACGAAGGTGATGAAGAACTGGCTGCCGTCGGTGCCCGGACCCGCGTTGGCCATGCTGAGCAGGCCGGGGCGGTCGTGGCGCGCGGTCGGCGAGAACTCGCCATCGTACTGGTAGCCCGGGCCACCGGTGCCGCGTCCCAGGGGATCGCCACCCTGGGCCATGAAGCCGTCGATCACGCGGTGGAAGATCACGCCGTCGTAGAAGCCGAGGCGCGCGAGGTAGATCGTGCTCGAGCAGTGCATCGGCGCCACGTCGGGCATGAGCTGGATCGACATGTTCCCGACGTTGGTCTCGATGTCCCAGAAGTAGTTCGTGCCGGCGGCGAACTCGACGACCGGGGGCCTGGGGAGCTTCGTCTTCCAGCCGTCGCCGCTGCGATCGATGTTCGATTCTTCGATGAAGGCGTCGATCGCCGCGAAGGCCACGTCCGTTTGTTCGTCCGCCATGGATGTCTCCTGGGTGCTGATGGGTGGGTGGTGCAGGGTGCTCGAGGCGTCGCCGCGCCCGCAGGCGAGGCTATTCCTCGATGATGCTGGCTTTCTTGATCACGAGCTTCTGCTTGGGAACGCCGCGGCCGGGCGAGCCGTTCTTCTCGAGTTCGCGCACGGTGCCCATGCCTTCGACGACCTTGCCGAACACGGTGTGCTTGCCGTTCAGGTGGGGCGTCGCCTTGAAGGTGATGAAGAACTGGCTGCCGTCGGTGTTGGGTCCGGCGTTCGCCATGCTGAGGATGCCCGGAACGTCGTGCTTGCTGTCCCCCTTGAACTCGCCCGCATACTTGTAGCCCGGGCCGCCGCGGCCGGTTCCCGTCGGATCGCCGCCCTGGGCCATGAAGCCCGGGATCACGCGGTGGAAGAGGACGTCGTCGTAGAACCCGAGCTCGGTGAGGTAGATGGTGCTCGAGACGTGCATTGGGGCTTCGTCGGCGAGCAACTCGATCTTGATGTTCCCGACGTTCGTTTCGAGCAGCCAGTAGTACTTCTTCTGGCTGTGGAAGGGAACCTTGGGCGGGGTCGGGAGGCGTTGCTTCCACACGCCCTTCTCGTCCTTGTGGATCGGCGCGCCTGCGATGAACTCCTGGATCGCCTTGACGCCGAACGGCCCCTTGGTATTGGCGGTGCTCGAGTCTTCACAGCCGAAGGTCAGGGCGAAGCCACAGAGCAGGGGCAGGAGCGATCGCATGATCGAGGTCCTGGTGAAAAGTCGGGTCTTCATGGATCCATCCTTCATCGCTGGTTGATTCGTCGGTCCGTTGGCCCGCTCGCTCGAACGTGCCACGGCCGCGGCAGATGGTCGGGCCAGACACTCGCGTCGGATCGTGCGACGCACACCCCCCGGTGGTCGAGCGCGGCAGACGATACCCCCGCTCTGCCGCGAACCCCACCCGAAGCGCGCCTCATTTGCGCTTGCCGCAGAGCCCGAGTTCCTTCCACTGTCGACCCACGATCCCGGCCCAATCGGCGTTGGCCCGCGGGTTCGCCGGGCTCGGGTGCAGGATCGCTGCCACGGGCGGGGTGCTGCGCCCGCGCTCGCGCAGGGCGGTCTCGGCGCGTTTCGCCGCGAAGGCCCCGACGCCGATGACCTGGTCGGGCTGCAGCAGTTCGACGACGCGTACGAGATGGCGGTCGCAGATCTCGAAGAGCGGGTCGCGCTCGGCAGCCGGCAATTTGTCGGGTGTTCGATTGCGCCCGCTCTCCTCCATGAAGACCAGCGGGCAGTAGTTGTAGATGAAGTGGTCCGCGAAGAAGCGCTTCGGAGTCTGGAAGTGCTTCGCGATCGTTCCCCACAGCCGATCGCCGCTCACCTCGCTCCGCGTGCATCCGAAACCCTGAACCGGGCGCTTGGGATGAGGGTCTTCGGGTTGGCCGACGGAGGCTTCGATGCCCATCCAGTCGCGCACCCAGCGGATCTCGCCGAAGGGCACGCCGGTCTGCGACATGCCGTAGGGGCCCGGGTTCATGCCGAAGAGGACGACCTTCTTCTTCGAAGCGGCGTACCTCGCGATGTACGCATCGTGGCTGCGACGCGCGTAGACGAGGGGGTTGTAGACATGGGTCACCGGAGCACCAAAGCGGAGCTCGCCCACCTCCCTGGCCAGGCGGCGCGTGGTGCGGCGCATGGCGCCGGCGATGTCGCGGACGGTTCTGGGGCTCAAGCGTTCGCCTGTTGCTTGACCTGCGCGAAGGCCCAGTCGAGCCACGGAAGCAGCGCCTCGATGTCGCGGGTCTCCACAGTCGCACCCCCCCAGATGCGAAGTCCGGGTGGAGCCGCCTTGTAGGAGTTGATGTCGCGGGCAACGTCTTCGGCGTCGAGCAGCGCGCCGATCTTCTTGGCGGTGGCTGCGCGGTCGCCTTCTTCCATCTCGATGAACCACGGGTCGACGATCTGCAGGCAGATCGAAGTCGACGAGCGCGAAGCCGGGTCATCCGCGAGGAACTCGACCCAGTCGGTCTGCTCCACCCAATGCGCGATCGCATCGAGGTTGGCCTGGGATCGCTTGCGCATACCCGGGCAGCCGCCGTTGGCCTCCACCCATTCGAGGCTGAGCAGGGCGTCTTCGACGCAGATCATCGAAGGCGTGTTGATGGTCTCCCCCCTGAAGATCCCCTCGATGAGCTTTCCGTTCTTGGTCATGCGGAAGATCTTCGGCAGAGGGCGATCCGGGGTATAGCTCTCGAGTCGTTCGACGGCGCGAGGCGAGAGGGCGAGCATGCCATGGCCGGCTTCGCCGCCGAGCACCTTCTGCCACGACCAGGTGATGACATCGAGCTTCGACCAGGAGAGGTCCATCGCGAATACGGCCGACGTGGCGTCGCAGAAGACGAGTCCTTCGCGATCGTCGGCGATCCAATCGCCATCGGGTACGCACACACCGCTCGTCGTGCCGTTCCAGGTGAAGACGACGTCGCGGTCGAAGTCGACCTGCGAGAGATCGGGTAGCGATCCATAACCCGCTTCGTGCACGCGGACCTCTTCGAGTTGGAGTTGCTTCTGGACGTCCGTCACCCAGCCCTCGCCGAAGCTCTCCCAGGCGAGCATGTCTACCGGACGCGGGCCGAGCATCGACCACAGCGCCATCTCGATCGCACCGGTATCCGAGGCGGCGACGATGCCGAGGCGATAATCGTCCGGCATGCCGAGCAGGTCCTTCGACTTGTCGATCACGGCGGCCAGGCGCTGCTTGCTCGGGCCCGCGCGGTGCGAGCGTCCGACCAGAGCGCGTTCGAGCTGCGCGGCGTTCCAGCCGGGCGGCTTCGCGCAGGGGCCGGAAGAGAATTCCGGTCGTTCGGGGCGGACTTCGGGTTTCATCGGTGGAGCGCTCCGGGGTGATGGCGTGGGTAGCGGGGCGCGGGATTCTAACGTCTGCGATGGGGGGTTCCACGCGTTCCGGGCTGGCGCAACCGATTTGAAATACACTGCGTCCGAAAAGGGGGAAGGGTGGGGATCTCGGGAAGTTTCCGTGGGCGCGCGGTGCTACGCGCCGGGCTGATGGCCTTGCTGCTCGTGCTGGCTGGGGTGGGCTGCGCGCCGACCCAGCTGATCGCCATCTCCGCCGGCCCCGAACCCGTCGTGCTCTACGTTGACGGAGAAGAACTCGAGGCCGTTCCCGAAACCCTCGAGCTCAAGGCAAACCAGGATCACACGCTCTTCTTCCGGCGCGAGGGCTACCAGCCGCAACTGGTCGTCGTCCGCACCCGCGAACACGAGGGCGAACCGCGGCTCGAACCCGCAACGGTGGAGGTGCGCCTCAAGCGCATGGCCACATCGGGGCCGAACATCACCGTCGAGATCGATGAGGACGGTGAAGGCGGAGCGCAGTCGTCCCGCGATTGAATTCGAGCGAAGCGCTTCGCTTCAGCGCGCCTGTGTGGGGGCCTCGGCGTCTGGCGCGCGTGCCTCGGCAGCTTCGACGACACGCACGACGCGCCGGGCGATGTCGACCTGCCCGAACATGTCGCGGCTTCGCACTTCGATCCAATAGCTCCCGGGCTCCAGATCGAAGTGGAGTTCGCCGCGCCAGAGGTGTTGCGACGGATTCGGATTCGGGAGCGACCTCTCGTCGGCGGCCAGGGCATCGAGCTCGCGACGGCGTAGCGCACGGAAGGCGGGATCGACCGTGAGGGTGCGTTCGAGTGGGCGCCACCCTTCATCTCCGACCTCCGAGCGCGGCGAACCGTCGCGAACGCGGACCTCGACCCGCGATCGCTCACTGCCCGCGAAGACATTGGCGTGGATCTCGCGGCGCGAACCCGAAACCACCTCGGCCGGCGCCCCGATCTCGATCTGATGATCTGCGGGCCGGCGCGCCGCCTTGAAGCGGATCGAGTAGTCGGCCCCATCGAAGGTTACGATCGAGTAGCCGTTCGGGCTGCCGTCGCGCATGGTCGTATGCGGGATCCCGACTTCGTCGCGCCTTCCCCGCCACCAACTCCCCGAGGCCGTCGAACTGTTCCAGTGGTGGTGGGTACCGTTCCCCATCTCCACGAAGCGATGTGACTGCGTGTGGGTGTGCGCCGAGATCGACCAGTGGTGTTCGTGCTCGGCCAGGATCTCGAAGAGACGATCGCGCTGGGGCACCTGATTGCGCTCGTCTCCGACCAGCGGGATGTGCATCATGAATACGATCTGTTCGTCGCGTGGCACGCCTTCGAGGTAGTTCTCGATGAAGCGAAGCGTGCGCTCGGTGAGACCGCCGCGATAGCCGACGGGTTCGTCTTCGCTGGCCGGTCGGAAGTCGATGTTGTCGAGCACGATGAAGTGGACGTCGGCGTACTCGAAGGCGAAGTTGCGCGGGCCGAAGAACCGCTCGAAGGTAGCTCCCGCAGTCTCGCGATCGAGGGCGTCGAAGTTCATGTCGTGGTTGCCGAAGACGTGGAACCACGGGATGCCCACGAGCCCGATCGCCTCGATCATCGGGGGAAAGAGAGCGAGGTCGTCGTGGACGATGTCACCGAGGCTGACGCCGAAGGCCGCGTCGCTCGCGGCGAGTTCGGGGAGGATGTCGTGCGCAAAGTGGTCGACCTGCTCGAGGGTGCGGGGTTGGGGGTCGCCGACGACGAGGACGCGAAACGGCGATGTCTCCTCCTGGGGATAGAGGGGGAAGTCGAGCTGCCGAGGCGGGGCACCGGTCGCCGCGAGGCCGCGATGCTCGAGGTTCCTTGGCGACCCGTCCTTGCGCTGCAGGTAGTAGAAACGTGGAAGCCCGTTCGCATCGAGCGGGGTCCGCATCCCCGTCGGTTTGATGACGAAGTAGTCCGCCCGATCGCGAGCCGGCAGCGCCCAACGACCCTGGCGGTCGGTCCAGGTGACCTGCTCGCCGTCGGACACCGCGACGCCGGCGACCCCGCGTTCGTTCTCGTCGCGCTCGCCGTCCCCATCGCGATCGACGAAGACGTGGCCGCGCACGGCGTCGCCGGCTCGGTCGAAAGGGTCGTCTGGGGTGGTCGCGCAGCCCATGGCGACGAGCAGGGGCAACAGGCTGCACGCGAATGACACGAGTGGGTGATGAACAGGGGCCTCGGCGGTCAATCGTCTACCTCGATCTGGATCGGAGTGGCTGAGGGACTTGCAAGGGATATCGCAGGCAGTTCTCGAAATGCGAACCGACCGCTAGAACGGTCGCCCCGGACTTTTTCCCGCCGCCCGCGGGTGTTGTCCCGATTGTTCGCCAGGTCGACCTCCCGTTTCCTCCGCGGCCATGCCGAAGCCCTGGGATCTCGTCCTGCGCTACCTGGTCTGCGTGTTGCTCGCGGTGTTGTCCGTGGGCGTGATTCAGCTGGCCGAAACCGCACGCCCGATCCCCGGCGCGGTATCCGCACCGGCTCCGGCCGTCCCCGACTGTGCCGGCGAGGGTGAACGCACGACCCGATTGGCGCTCGGGATCCGCGTAGCGCTTGCAGGTGCGCTGCCGGGTGCCGCAGCGAATTATTGGGTCGCTGAATCCGTGCCCGGCGTGCTGCGGGATTCCGGCACCGTCGCGTCTCCCTCGTTGCGCGTGAGAACGGCCACGCATCCGATTCCGGATCCCGCCGCCGGGCGAATCACCGGAAACTCCTCGCGCAACGTCCCCTGGGATGCACGGATCTCCTGCGAGGTCATCGGGGTGACACGCGATTGAGTCGGCGCGACACGCGCATGCGTCGGCTATGCAAGACAAACGCATGCGTCGCGCACGCAACCCCGCGCGAAGCCGGGGCGCTGCTCGATAGAAGTCTGCATTCTGACGTGGGACGGCCTCGCTTGGACTGAATTCTCTTAGTCGATCTTCGGCCTCGTCCGATGACGTTGCATCAGTTCAGCCAGCGTCTTGGCTCGAGGCTTTCGTCATGAAATGCAGAAAACTCTTCAGGGTGATCGCGTGCGCAGCGGCGACGATCTTCGCATTCGCGTGCGCCGAATCACCGAGTTCCAACAACTACACCGGCAGCAGCAGCCCCATCACCGCGGTCGCGACCTACGACTACAGCGGCCCCGGCTCCGCGTACGCGATTCGGCTGGATGATTTGGAAGAGTCTTTCGAAGTTTCGATCGCAGACTCGATTACGGATCACCAACACACCTGGATCGTGGGTACTTTCGAGCGGCACACGAACGGCTTCGTCGAGCTCACCGTCACCGATGCAGACGGGACCCTCGCGCCGAGCGTGGATGATGTCGCGATCGCGATCGAGGTGCCCGGCTTCGGCCTGGTGCTGCGCCCCTTCGGCGGCGCCGCGGAGTTCGTTCCGAGCCTGGTGACCGACTATTGTCCGACGGTCGACCTCTCGGCGAACTGGATCCTCACGAGCTGCAACGACGGTGGTGCCTCGTGCGACGCCGAGTCGACCACGATCCCCTTCTTTGGGACCTTCGATTACGACGTATCAGCCGAAACGGCCACCTACGCTAGTCGCTTCGATATCGAAACGGCCAGCGACCTCGGAAGTGCGGCGATCTTGACGGATACGTGCGGTAGCAGCGTGCTCCTGAATTCGGATACGATCGTCTACCTCAACAACACCGATGGGGCTGCGATCGTTCACGAGAGCACCGACGATACCGACGACACCCGTCACGCCTTCGCGCTCCCGCTCCTCGCCATCGACTCGGCGGCCGCCCTGGGTGGCACCTACTATGGCATGGCCTTCGACAAAGACGACGATTCGGGCACCGCGCTGAAGCTGGATATCAACGACGCCGGCACGGCGGGCACGCTGATCGAACTCGATGAAGCGGAACTCGCGGATAACGTGACGGGCGCCGATTTCGGGACGATCGCGATCACTTCGGTGAACATGATCGGCGCGACGGCCGCGGATGGCTGGATGACGGGAACCTTCACCCCGGACGGCGGAGCAGCGCGCCCCCTCTACTGCATGGCCTCGCATTCGATCGGGGACCTGCTGCACGAGATGATCGCCTGCGTGGGACAGAGCGGTGCCGATGAAGAGGAGTTCTTCAACCTCGTCTTCATCAGCGGCCATCCCTGATCGCGAGGGCGTTCCGTCGCTCAGCCGGGAAGCACGATCTCGCGCCACTCCTGCTCGCTGAAGCTGCGCAGGGCGATGAAGATCTCCATGTGCTGATGGATGGGACGCGGGAAGGCGAAGGACGGTTTCTCCCCGTGCTTCTCGAGTTCGTACTGGTGCTGGTTGATCGCCGCCGAACTCGGCAGGATCGAATCGTGATCCGAGCGCGCGATGGGTTGGATCGGTCGCACGAAATACTGCAGTAGGCCGAGCCGCTCGAACATCGCGAAGAACTCGTCCCGCGTGACGTGGGTCGTGTGCCCCGACCAGTGGTGGTAGTAGAGGCGTAGCCCCTGGCCCTCGAGATAGTGCTCCTCCTCGAAGGAGGGGTGGTGGATGTAAAGGAAGTCGGTGGCGAGGCTCGCGGCCTTGGCGACTACCCGCTCCACCTCGTCGAGGCTCGGCAGGTGCTCGAGGAACTGCATCATCGAGACGAAGCGCACACTCTTCTCGCCTTCGAGGGTATGGAGATCGGCCAGCGCGGCGTCGAAGCCGGCGGCGCGGGTCTTTTCGACCTTGGCGGGGTCGATGTCGATCCCGATCCCGCTGCGCGCGCCGAACCGCTTCATGCAGTGATTGAGGGAGCCCCCGGTCGAGCAGCCGAAATCGGCGAACTCGTACTTCCACCAGGGAATCTGGACGCGCTCGGGATTGGCGGGTTCCTCCACCGGGGCGGCCGAGGGCACGCTAGTCGCTTGCATTGCGCGCCTCGGCCTTCGTGCAGCACACGATCGAACCGTTGCTCGGGAAATCACACTGCGCGAGGAAGCGTTTCTCGGGCAGATCGTCGAAGGCCTCGACCACGCTGAAGTGCTCGAGCAGCAGGTCGATCCATTCATCGGTGGCGTAGTTGCGCTTCTGGTGGGGATTGTCGGGCTTGCTGATGTGGCGGTTGCGCGCCGGGGTGTCGATCAGCAGGCGCCCGCCGGGCTTGAGCAGCGCCACGATGTCCGCGAGGAAGCGGCGATCGTCTTCGAGGCACTCGATGGTCTGGAAGCTGACGACCGCGTCGAAGCTCTCCGGTTCGAAGTGGTTGCGGAGTTCCGCGGCATCGATCGCGTGCCAGCTGATGCTCTCCCGCGCGTAGCGACTCTCGGCGCGCATGATGGCGTGATGGTTGCTGTCGATGCTCACCACCTCCTGGGCGATGTCGGCCAGCTTCGCCGAGCCGTAGCCGACGCCGCAGGCGCAATCGAGCACGCGCTCGGGGGTTGCGCCCGAAGTCGACAGCACGCGTTTCGCCCATTCGTAACGACCGAGGTGGTGGCGATTCTGCTTGTCTTTGTAGAGGCGCAATTGCTCCTTGCCGGGCATCGGGACGTAGCAGGCGCCGCTGCGAATGACCGGATCCATCGATTCGCGCCGCCACTTCTTGAAGCGTTCTTCGGATACGACGCGCGGCAGACCCACCGCGCGACCAATCGACTGAAAGAGATTCATCGTTTCGTCCTTGCCGTAGTGTCGGGCGCTACGGCGTGTTGGGAGGCATCGCGTTGACGCGTGCCTCGGGTTTTCGGGTTGGTTTCGCGATATCGATGCGTCCGCTCGACACGTCGGCCTCGATCGCGAGGGAGTGGGCGAAGAGGCGACTCGTCGCGCGCGCCTCGACGTCGCAGGAAAACGCCTGGGCGGTTTCGAGCCCCGCCTGGATGAAGCGGTGTCGCAGGGCATCGTCGTCGATCAGGCGCAGCGTCGCTTCGACGCACTCGGCCGTGTTGGCCGGGTCGACGGAGAAGCAGTTTTCATCGTCGCGGGCGTACTCGGCGATGCCGCCGAACTTCGTGAGTACCGTCGCGCAACCACACGCCATGGCTTCGAGACCCATCCGACCGAGTCCCTGGAAATCGGAGAGGTCGAGCACGATCGTGCCCTCGTTGTACATGGCCCGCAGCTTCTCGCTGGGCACGACGCCGAGGTTCGTGTGTTCGAAGGGTACGTCGTAGCCCGAGAGATCGTCGCAGCCGTAGAGGGCGATCTCGACCTCGGGGCGCCTCTCCTTCACTTCGGCGAGGGTGGCCATCAGCGCCGGGAAACCGCGCCGCGGGGTCTGCGGGCGGGTCATTGCGAGAATGCGCTGCGGTCGCTCGAAGGGGTTGTTGGTGGTGTAGAAGAGATCGAGGTCGAGGCCGAGGCCGACCTTGTGGCTCTCGTGTCCGCGTTCGCGCAGGATGCCGCGCAGCCATTCCGACTTCACGATCTTGTTGGGGATGTACTCGTAGCTCTCGAGCACCTTGGCCCGGGCCCCCCGATCGAGTTCGTGAAAGAAGCGCGTCTCGTCGTCCTGCACGAAGTACCACGGGACCGCGTTCGGCTGCCTGCGTTCGATGATGCGTCGCACCTTCTCGGCCGTCGACCAGAGCGTCGCGACGATGATGTCGCTCTGCGGGAAGTGGTCGATCATGTCCTCCACCGTCGGGTAGACGTAGGGGTGGTGGTAGAGCATGAAGGCGTCGAGGTGTTCCTGGTTGTGCTCGTGATGGGTCGCGATCTTGGCGTCCCAGCCCATCAGCGTCAGGCGGTTCACCAATTGAACGACCGAGAGCACTCCTCCCGAGCGCGAGAACTTCTCGAGGATGTAGGTCACGCGAGGTCGTCGCTTCGATTCGAAGCCCTGGGGAAGGGGGTGCTTGCTGTAGCGGGAGCGCACGAGGCCGCGCGAACTCACGATCTTCGGAACGCGACGAATGCCGCCCTGATCACGCACGTAGCGCACCGCCTCGCCCGTGGCGTAGGTCGTACCGCCGGTCTTGACCCGATCGACGAAGGCCGACAACACCGGCGGCGGTGACGTGCCCCCCATGCGGACATAGGCCCCGCGCAGCGGTTCCAACGCGTCGGTCTCGTGGTACTGCGCCATCGCCGCGCTGTAGTCGTCGCTCCAGCGGTCCATGAAGATCTGGTAGTTGTGCTCCTTGAAGGTCTTCTGTTTGAAGTCCTTGAAGGTCACCTTGCCGCGGTGATAGACGTAGGTATGCGGCGTACCGGTCACCTTCCAGCCGCGACTTCGCGCCCGCATGCACCAATCGGACTCTTCGCCGTAGCCCCGACCGAAGATCTCGTCGTAGGGGCCGACATCGTCGAGGGCCTCGCGCCGGATCATCAGGCAGAAGCCCCCCACGGTGACGGCGTCGAAGGGCTGAGCGGGCATGCGGCGGCGAAGATCGGCGGCGTATTGGAAGATGTTCCAGCCCATCGGGATGTCGAGGGAATGCAGCGAGCACTGGTTGCTCATGGGCATCACGCAGGCGATCTCGCCATCTCCCTGCATGACTTCGAGCATGCCCTCGAGCCAGCCGGGGGTGACGACGGTGTCGCTGTTGAGAAGCACCACCATGTCGGCCGTCGATTCGCGGAAGCCGCGGTTCGAGTTCTGGACGAAGCCCAGTGCCTCCTCGTTGCGCAGCACGCGCTTCGGGAGTCCGCCACTCGCGAGCCAGTGTTCGAGCCGTTCGACGACGAAGGCATCGCTGCCGTCGTCGAGCACGGTGAGTTGGACGTTCGGAAGGGTGGTGAAGGCTTCGATCGAATCGAGGCACGGTCGCAGCACGTGCCATTCGTTGTGGATCGGAATGAGAACGTCGATCGAGGCTTCGCGCAGAACGCCTTCCGAGGTTTTCGGGGTGAACTCTTCCTCGCAGGGGATCAGGCTCACCATCGACGGTTGCGGCGCGCGGGGATCGCGCTTCGATTGCTCCACGAATGACCTCGAAAGGGTGTGTACGAGAAGGCCGGTGTGGCCGGGGACAACCGGGGTTGTCGTGGCGGCGCAGGGGAGGGTGACCGCTCCCTCCCTATAACGGAGTGAAGACCCGAAGCTGAAGCGCAAACTTGCCGCTGGATTTGAAAGTCACGGACCTCGAAGGAGGCTCGGGTGCTTCTCGTCGGCGGTTGATCGAGAACATCATGCGCGCGTTCGAGAACGCTTCCGGGTGTTCGGTCGACCTCCACAGAAAGATCTTCGAATCCCCGGTGAAGCTTGGATGTCGCGGGCGGCCAACGAACCCGATGCATTCGGCGTGTCGGATTCGAAGCAGAACACTTCTCCCATCATTTCGCTGGAGCACGTCGGAGTCGGATTCCGAAGGCGCGGGCGCCGTGCCCGCCGCGCGCCCTACATGGCTCTCGACGACGTGAGCTTCGATCTCTATCCCGGGGAAGTGCTCGGGGTGATCGGCCGCAACGGTTCGGGCAAGAGCACCCTGCTCCGCGTACTGGCGGGCATTCTCCAACCCGATCGTGGGCGGATGATCAATCGCGGTGTGCGCGCGAGTCTGCTCTCCCTCCAGGTCGGCTTCGCGCGGCATCTCTCCGGGCGACGCAACATCGTGCTGAGCGGACTCCTGCTCGGGGTCGAGATGTCGGTCATCCAGGCGAAGATCGACGAGATCATCGCCTTCGCGGAGCTCGAGGAGTTCATCGACGAACCGATCGCGACCTATTCGTCGGGGATGACCGCGCGGCTCGGGTTCGCGATCGCCTTCCAGATGGATCCCGAAGTGCTTCTCATCGACGAGGTGTTGAGCGTCGGCGACGGCGCCTTTGCGGCGAAGTCGTCGGCGATGCTCCGCGAGCGGATCCGCTCGAACAAGACCGTCGTTCTCGTTTCGCACAATACGAAGCGCACCCTGGACCTCGCTGATCGGGTGGTGTGGATCGAACGCGGTCGCACCCGGGCAGTCGGCGAACCCGAAAGCGTCGTGGCGCAGTACGAAGACTTCCTACGGGAGCGCACGCGGACGGCCCCCGCTCGTCCCGCGGTGGGAGCTGCGCCATGAGTGCCGCGAGCCCCGCCGAGATCATCGGCCCCGAGAGCGCGGCTCCGGTTTCGGATCGCCGACCGGGGATGCCCTGGCATCACTACTTCCAATTGATTCGCTTCAAGGTGGCGTCGGAGCTTCGCTCGGAAGCGGAGCGTACCTACGCGGGCTTCCTCTGGTGGATCGTCGATCCGATCGCGAGCATGGCCGTCTACTACCTGGTCTTCGCGGTGCTCTTCGAGCGGGGTGGCCCCGACTTCGTTCCCTTCCTCTTCATCGGTCTCCTGACCTTTCGCTGGCTCAACATGTGCGTCTGCCACGGAGCGGTTTCGATCTGCCAGGAGACCGGGCTGATGCAGCAGGTCTATCTCCCGAAGCTCCTCTTTCCGATCGTGTCCGTGTTGGTCGATACGGTGAAATTCGCCTTCGCGTTCATCCTCCTGCTGGGTTTTCTCTTCGTGCTCGGGCACGTGCCGGAGCTCGTCTGGAGTGCGCTGCCCGCCGTGCTCG
>JANQEL010000078.1 GCA_028278345.1 Myxococcota bacterium | reverse complement strand
ATGTCGATCGAATCCTGCAGGAAGCGCAGGACTACGACGAGGGGCCGTGCCTGGTGGTCGCCGAAGTGGTGAAGGAAGACAACGTCTTCCCGATGATCCCCGCCGGCGCGCCGCTCTCGGGCATGCTCACCGAGAAGCCCAAGACCCAACTCGAAAAGCCCACCGGGAGTACCTGAGATGAGCGCCGCACAACACCTGACCTCGACCGGAGCCGGCCTCGCCACGGCGCCCACCCTCGACAACGTGCACACGATCTCGCTCTTCGTGCACGATCGCCCCGGCGTGCTCGTGCGGGTCGCCATCGTGTTCGCGCGCCGTGGCTACAACATCGAGAGCCTGGTGGTGAGCCCCGCGGCCCGCGAGGGCTTCTCGCGCATGACGATCACCTGCTCGGGCGATCCCGACACCCTCGAGCAGATCATCAAACAGCTCGCCAAGCTGGTGGATGTCGTGCACGCGATCGACCACACCGGCCAGGCGATCATCGAGGCCGAGATCGCGCTGCTGAAGCTCGAATGCGGCATCGACGAACGCACGCAGATCCTGCAGATCGTCGACCAGTTCAAGTGCCGCGTGGTCGACTACGGCCCGCAGAGCCTGGTGATCCGGGCCTACGGGGCGAGCGAGAAGATCGATGCGCTGATCCTGCTGCTGAAGCCGTACCGCCTCACCGAGTTGGTGCGCTCTGGCAAGGTGATCATGGCCCGGGGCGCCGAGACCACCTAGGGAAGGTCTGCACAACCCGCCCCGAGCTGGTAGAAAGGGGTCTGGGGGGTGATTCGGATGGAGAAGCAGCAGACGTTCGCATCGGCGGCCTGGACCCGGAAGGGCAAGGTGACGCACCGAGAGCGGTTCTTGTCCGAGATGGACGCCGTGATTCCCTGGTCGCGCTTGGTCTCGCTGATCCAGCCGCACTATCACCAGGGCAAGACGGGTCGTCAGCCGCATGATCTGGAGCGGATGCTTCGGATCTACTTCATGCAGCAGTGGTTCAACCTGTCGGACCCGCAGGCAGAAGATGCGATCTACGACTCGGAGTCGATGCGTCGGTTCGCTCGGGTGGAACTCGATGACGACAAGGTTCCGGACGAGTCGACGATCTTGCGTTTCCGGCACCTTCTCGAGAAGCATGGCCTGACCGAGGCCATCTTCGAAGCGGTGAAGGACCTGTTGGACGAGCACCATCTGACGCTCCGCGCTGGAACCATCGTCGACGCGACGATCATCGCCGCCCCCAGTTCGACGAAGAACGCGACGGGAACACGCGATCCCGAGATGAAGCAGACGAAGAAGGGCGGAAGCTGGCACTTCGGGATGAAGCTTCACATCGGCACGGACTGCCGGGGAACGGTGCACACCGTCACCACGACGCACGCCGCCGCTTCCGACATCAGCCAGATGGAACAGCTGCTTCACGGCGAAGAGACGGTGGTCTATGGGGACCAGGCCTACTGGAAACAGGAAGATCGTGAAGCGTTCGAGGAGGCGGGGGTTCGTTACCGAGTGAACCGACGCGCTGCGGGCGGAAACAAGAACCTCTCGCAACGTTGGCGGAAGATCAATCGCGCGAGGTCTCGGACCCGCGCTCGTGGTGAGCACCCGTTCCGGATCGTGAAGCAGCTCTGGGGCTTCACGAAGACCCGATACCGGGGCATCGCAAAGAACCTGGCCCGCGCCCAGACGATGTTCGCTCTCGCAAACCTCTACGCTCACCGGCACGCGCTGATGCCACCCAACCACCGGTGCGCCTTGTGATCGAAAACGCCCTAAACCACGCAATACTCAAACCCGACGGGCTCAGGGCCACCGGTGTGCCCCGACCGTCAAACCCGTTTACTCGCCGCGCGATCGCCGCGTGTGCAGAGCTTCCCTAGCCCGAGGAGGAATTCTGATGAGGTTGCGTATCGCGCCGATTGCTCTGGGGACCGTCTTCTTGGTGGCCGCGTGCGCGACGAACAACATTGGGCCAACGATTCGCAGTTACCGCGCAGCGGCCGCACAGGTTCAGATCGGTGACGACCGAGACTCAGTCGTCAACCTGTTGGACCCGACACACGACGACTTGCCGGTTCGATTCAGAAAGCAACCGGAGACGTTCCGCGACGGCGACTCGGTTGTCGAGATCGTCTACTACCGCTCTGGTCACTTCGACGACGGGATGACCACAGATGACGAGTTCACGCCGTACGTCTTCCGAGATGGCGTACTTGTCGCGATCGGCTGGACCAGTTTGGGCGGACCTCGAAGTGTTCATGGCCCGAATCGGAACAGAGCTACGGTCACAATCGGCGGAAAGCGAAACTAGAGCGAACTACCGTGTGCGCCCTGGCGTAAACGAGTCGGCAACGGAAGGAACCGGCGCAAGTGACTGAAAACGCGACGCTGAGTGGTGGGCGCACACGGACTCGAACCGCGGACCCTCTCGGTGTAAACGAGATGCTCTAGCCAACTGAGCTATGCGCCCACTCGGCGCGGGACTCTACCTCAGCGAGACAGATCGAGCGCCCGCGGCCCAGCAAGTGCGCCACGCGCACTTGCGTTAATTGACACCAGCGGGGTGCGGGACATCCGTGCTCTTCGGGGTGCTGGGCACCTCGTAGATGTCGTCGATGTCGTGGATGCCCTCGTTCAGGAAGTTCGAGGGATCCGGCATCGCCAGGGCGTGGGCGAGCACCTCGTCCATGTGCTCGACCGGGATGATCGTGATCGCCTTCTTGATGATGGGCGGCAGATCCTTCAGATCCTTCTCGTTTTCCTTGGGGATGATCACGGTGTCGACCCCACCGCGGTGGGCCGCGATCATCTTCTCCTTGAGCCCGCCGATCGGCAGCACGCGACCGCGCAGGGTGATCTCCCCCGTCATTGCGACGTTGGCCTTCACCGGCACCTTGGTCAGCGCCGAGGCGATCGTCGTCGCGATCGTGATGCCCGCCGAGGGACCGTCCTTGGGCGTCCCGCCCTCGGGCACGTGCACGTGGATGTCGATCTTCGAGTAGAAGTCGCGCACCAGGCCCAGCTGCTTCGCGCGGCTGCGGATGTAGGACATCGCGGCGTTCGCGCTCTCCTGCATCACGTCGCCGAGGCGACCCGTGAGCTGGAGCTTGCCCTTGCCCGGGGTGACCGAGACTTCCGTCTGCAGCAGCTCGCCGCCGGTCTCCGTGTAGGCCAGACCGGTGGTGACGCCCACGCGATCCTCGCTCTCGGTGGTGCCGAAGCGGAACTTCTGCACTCCGAGGTACTTCTTCACGAGCTTCGGCGTGATCTTCGTCTTCTTCGCCTTGTCGCCGGCCTTCACGAACTCGAGGGCCACCTTGCGGGCAATCGCCGCGAGCTCGCGCTCGAGGTTGCGCACGCCACTCTCGCGGGTGTAGTGCCGGATCACCTCGAGGATGCCCTGATCGGTGAACTCGATCTTCTCCTCGTCGAGGCCGTTCGCTTCGCTCACCTTCTCGATCAGGTGGTTCTTCGCGATCTGCAGCTTCTCGCTCTCGATGTAGCCGGGGATCTGGATCACCTCCATGCGATCCTGCAGCGGCCGCGGGATCTCCCCGAGCACGTTCGCCGTGCAGACGAACATGACCTTCGAGAGGTCGTAGTCGAGATCCATGTAGTGATCGTTGAAGGTGTGGTTCTGCTCGGGGTCGAGCACTTCGAGGAGCGCCGCGCTGGGATCGCCGCGGAAGTCCATCGCCATCTTGTCGATCTCGTCGAGCAGGAAGACCGGGTTGCTCGAACCCGCCTTCTTGAGGCTCTGCAGGATCTTGCCCGGCAGCGCCCCGATGTAGGTGCGGCGGTGCCCGCGGATCTCGGCCTCGTCGCGCACGCCACCGAGGGAGACGCGAACGAAGTCACGCCCGGTCGCCCGCGCGATCGACTTGCCGAGTGAGGTCTTGCCGACGCCGGGCGGGCCGACGAGGCAAAGGATCGGCCCCTTCATCACGTCGACCAGGGTCTGCACAGCGAGGTATTCGAGGATGCGGTCCTTCGGCTTTTCGAGGCCCGTGTGGTCCGCGTTGAGGATGGCCTCGCTCTCGGCGAGGTCTTCGTTCTCTTCCTTGAACTCGTTCCAAGGCAGCGCGAGCATCCAATCGATGTAGTTGCGCACCACCGTGGCCTCGGCGCTCATGGGGGACATCATCTTGAGCTTCTTCAGCTCCTTGTCCGCCCGGTCGCGTGCCTCTTCGGGCATGTCCTTGGCCTTGAGCTGCTCTTCGAGCTCTTCGAGTTCGTTCTTCTGCTCGTCGCGGTCGCCGAGCTCCTTCTGGATCGCCCGCATCTGCTCGTTGAGGTAGTACTCCTTCTGCGAGCGCTCCATCTGCTTCTTGACGCGCGAGCGGATCTTCTTCTCGACCTCGAGCACCTCGATCTCGGCCTGCATGCGCGAGTACACCTCTTCGAGGCGTTCGCTCGGGTTCGAGGTCTCGAGCAGCTTCTGGCGCTCTTCGAGGTTGAGATTCAGGTGGGCGACGACGGTGTCGGCGAGCTTCGAAGGCGCGTTGATCGCGGCCACCGTCGAGAGCACCTCGCGCGGCACCTTCTTGTTGAGCTTCACGTAGTCTTCGAAGGTGCTGTGCACGCCGCGCACCAGCGCCTCGGCCTCGGCGATGTCGTCGGCCGACTCCTCGATCACGGTCATCTTGACCCGCAGGTAGGGGTCGTCGCTCACGTACTCGTCTATTTGTGCGCGGCTCTTGCCCTCGACCAGCACCTTGACCGTGCCGTCGGGCAGGCGCAGCAGCTGGATGATCTTGCCCAGCGTGCCGATGTCGTAGATGTCTTCTTCGCCCGGGTCTTCCTGACCCGCCTGGCGCTGGGCCGCCAGCATCAGCTCACGGCCTTCCTCTACGGCGTCCTCGAGGGCCTGGATGGATTTCGCTCGGCCAACAAAGAGGGGCACCACCATGTGGGGAAAGACGACGATGTCTCTCAGCGGCAGGAGCGGAATCGAGCGCGAGCCGGGTGCAACACCTTCTTCCGAGGCGCCCTGCGCTTCGTCCTGCTCGTCTTCGTTCCGAAAGAAAACCATGTCCGCGTCCCCCCCTTCGAATCAGCTGCTCATGGACTCATCGTCGTGCGCCGCATCTGGCGTGAGCCCCGCAGAGAAAATGCGAACCTCGACACCGGCTCTCGCCCGTCAAGCCGATTCAGCCTCCTGCTCCTGCTTGAGCACGATCAGCGGGTCGTTGCCCCGCTCGATCACGTCCTCGTTGACGATGCATTCCGCCACATCATCGCGAGACGGCGTTTCGTACATGATATTGAGCATCGCGTTCTCGAGGATCGCGCGCAGGCCGCGCGCACCGCTCTTGCGCGCGAGCGCTTCCTTCGCGACGGCCTGGAGCGCACCGTCGGTGAATCGCAGCGTCACGTCCGAGAACTCGAAGAGACGCTGATACTGCTTCACCAGCGCGTTCTTCGGCTTGGTGAGGATCTGGATCAGCGCTTCTTCGTCGAGTTGTCCGAGCGTCGCGGTCACGGGCAGGCGCCCGACGAATTCGGGAATCAGCCCGAAGCGCAGCAGGTCTTCCGCCTGGACTTCCCGCAGCACTTCGCCTTGATCGCGCTCGCTCCTCTGCTGGATATCGGCGCCGAAGCCGAGGCCCTTCACCCCAATCCGGCGATCGATGATGGTTTCGAGGCCGACGAAGGCCCCGCCACAGATGAAGAGAATGTTCGAGGTGTCGATCTGCAGGAACTCCTGCTGCGGGTGCTTTCGCCCGCCCTTCGGCGGAACACTCGCCATCGTGCCCTCGATGATCTTGAGCAGCGCCTGCTGCACACCCTCACCGGAAACATCGCGCGTGATCGAAGGGTTCTCGCTCTTGCGCGCGATCTTGTCGATCTCGTCGATGTAGATGATGCCGCGCTGGGCCAGTTCCACATCGTAGTTCGCGGCCTGCAGCAGATTGAGGATGATGTTCTCGACGTCTTCGCCGACGTAGCCCGCTTCGGTCAGCGTCGTCGCATCGGCGATCGTGAAGGGCACGTCGAGGATGCGCGCAAGCGTCTGGGCCAGCAGCGTCTTGCCCGAACCGGTCGGGCCGAGCAGAAGAACGTTGGCCTTCTGCAGTTCGACATCGCCGGCGCCGCTATCGGCTTCGATGCGCCGGTAGTGATTGTGCACGGCGACCGCGAGGATCTTCTTCGCCGCCTCCTGCCCCACGACGTATTCGTCGAGGGCTTCCTTGATCTCCTTCGGCTTGGGCAGCCGCGACGCCTTGGCGGGCGCCTCTTCCTGCCCGTACTCCTCGGCGATGATGTCGTTGCAGAGCTCGATGCACTCGTCGCAGATGTACACCGTGGGGCCCGCGATGAGCTTCTTGACTTCCTTCTGGCTCTTGCCACAGAAGGAACAGGAGAGATTCCCCTTGTCGTCGCGCTTCTTCATGCTCGTGACCTCATGCGTCCTTAGTCTGCGTCCTTGCCAGCACTCTTGCTTGCGGTCTTGCCCGACTTCTTCTTGCCACCGGCAGCATCGCCGCCGGCGTCCGGATCGGCCCCATTGCCCGATGCGGAAGCCCCACCGGGGCGCTCGCTCACCACGTTGTCGACGATGCCGTAGGCCTCGGCCTCGACGGCCGAGAGATAGAAATCGCGCTCGGTGTCCTTAGCGATCACGTCCACGGGCTTGCCCGTGTGGTCGGCCAGGATCTCGTTCATGCGCGCGCGCAGCTTCAGGATCTCGGTGGCCTGGATGTCGATGTCGCTGGCCTGGCCGCGCGCCCCACCCATCGGCTGGTGGATCATGACGCGTGCGTTGCTCAGCGCCGTGCGCTTGCCCTTCTCGCCCGCGGCGAGGAGCCAGGCTCCCATCGAGGCCGCCTGCCCGATGCAGGTGGTGTTCACGTCGGGCCGCACGAACTGCATCGTGTCGTAGATCGCGAGCCCCGCCGTCACCGAACCCCCGGGTGAATTGATGTAGAGGTGAATGTCCTTCTCCGGGTCGTCGGCCTCGAGGAAGAGCAATTGCGCCACGACGAGGTTGGCAATGTCGTCGTTGATCTCGGTGCCGAGAAAGATGATGCGATCCCGCAGCAGGCGGGAGTAGATGTCGAAGGAGCGTTCGCCGCGCTGGCTCTGCTCGATCACCATCGGAATCAAAGTCATGGTCTGCGTTCTTCCACCGTCTGTCTCGAGGCCGGGACGCGGGCGCCGCTCCCGGACGAATTCGCTTTTTCCACCGGCGGGTTGGCGTCGCCCCACGCGGCGCTGGACCGCGCGCGCGATCGCGACTCCTCCCCCCTGGATCGGATCCAGTATAGGGGGGAAGCCGAGCGCCCTGCACTCCTCGCGCTCGGGCCGACTCACCACATTCTCGTCGTACAGGACAGCGCCGATCGATGCTTCCGGGGGGGGGATCGGGGATTTTCAGGAAGCCGACAGGGTAGTTGCGCCGGCTTTCTCAAGCTGATTTCTCAAGAACTGAACACTTGCTCGCGTCTGCTCGAGAATCCAGCTCGTTGCGGGTTGCGCTGTGGCGGGCTGTCAGCGGCTCGGTGAAACCTCCCCCCGGTTGATGGTGTCGCGTGCCTGGTCGGTCGACCCGCTTTCCGTCGACTCACTTTCCGATTCGTCTCTCTACTCGTCTGACGCTTCGTCAGACTCCTCTTCGACGAGATCTTCGACCGTAGCTTTGGCGACTAGATATTCAAGCGCCTTCTTGTCCAGGATCTCCGCGCGAATCGCGTCGCCCCAGCCCTGGGCCGCAGCCATCTGCTTGACCTGCTCGACCTCCATGCCCTGCCCTTCGGCCATCTCGACGTAGCGCTCTTCCACGTCCTCGTCGCTGGTGGTGAGTTCGCCCGCCTTGACCAGGGCTTCGAGCACGAAGGATTCGCGCACGCGCCGCTCTGCAGCGTCGCGGCCGTCTTCGCGCATGCGCGCGAGCTGTTGGTTCAGGATGTCCGGCGGGATCTGCCCCTGGAACTGCTGATGCATCTGCTGGATCTGGTGTTCGAGCTGGCGTTCGACGATGCCCGGGGGCACGTCGAACTCGCAGCGTTCGAGCAGCGAATCCATCGCGCTGCGCTCGATCGCGTTCTGTCGTTCGCGCTCGCGCCGCGTCGTGAAGTCGCCGCGGATCTTGTCGCGTAGATCGTCGAGGTTCTCGTACTCGCCCATGTCCTTGGCGAACTCGTCGTCGAGTTCGGGGACCTGGCGCTTCTTGATCGCGTGCACGGTGCAGGCGAACTGGGCTTCCTTCCCGGCCAGGTTCTCGGCGTGGTACTCCTCGGGGAAGGTCACGTTCAGGGTCGGGCTCTCGCCGGCCTTCGCGCCGATCAGGCCCTCTTCGAAGCCCGGGATCATGCGGCCCGAGCCGAGTTCGAGGTCGACGCCTTCGGCCTTGCCGCCCTCGAAGAGTTCGCCATCGACGCTGCCCTCGTAGTCGAAGGTAATGGTGTGTCCTTCGGCGGCGGCGACGTCCTCCGCCTCTTCGATCCACGGCGCATTCGCCTCGCGCATGCGTTCGAGTTCGGCGTCGACCTCTTCGTCGTCGACGCGAACCACCGGCGCCTTGGCGGGCAGGCCGTCGAGGTCGGGCAGTTCGACCTCGGGCTTCACCTCGATGCGCAGGGTGTATTCGAAGTCGGAGTCGATCTTCGGCTCACCGGCTTCGACGTCGGGCTGCACCAGGGGTTCGAGACCGCTCCTCTCGACCGCCTCCTGGATTGTCTCCTGGATCAGGACGCGCTCGATCTCCTCGGGGATCGACGCGCCGTACATCTTCTCGAGGACCGAGCGCGGCACCTTGCCCTTGCGGAAGCCCTTGATGCTCGCGGTGCGGGCGAGGTCGCGGTAGGTGCGGTCGAAGGCGCTCGCGACCCGCGAGCGGGGCACCGTCACCCCAATGCTGTGGACGACAGCGCTCACTTCCTCGGTCGAAACGCTGATTTCTTCGACCGGCGCTGCGCCGCCCTTCTTCTTCGAGCTCATGACCAATTTCGTCCTTCTTTAATAAGTGACCGCGCGAGATGCCGCCGGGCGGGCGCACCGGGGCCGAATCGCCGAAAGCCTGGGGATAGGAGGGAAAACGCGCGAAATCCGGCAAAGGAATTGGGGCGAGCGGCCACCGCCGGGCTTTCGAGCGGGCGCAGCATAGCCCCGCCCTCTTGCTCAGGGCCACCCTGGGCCGAGGCCGCGCACGGGCTGCCAGGGAGGCGCCGCTGGTACCGGGAACAGGACTCGAACCTGCACGCCACGAGGGCGGTGGCTCCTAAGGCCACTGCGTCTACCAATTCCGCCATCCCGGCCCACACCCAAGGTAGCCCGAACGACCCACGAGAGCTGACCGCCATCCGCGCGGACGGTCGGCGACCCAGTCGCACCGCAAGCGTTTGGCAGAAGACGCTTGCGACCTGGCCCACGCGCGAAAAGTCGAAGCGCCCGCGGCCTAGCAAGTGTGCTCTGCACACTTGCGGAGAAAGAGCGAATGGTGAGCGCGCGGGGAATCGAACCCCGAACCTAGTGGTTAAGAGCCACTTGCTCTGCCAATTGAGCTACGCGCCCGGGCGGACATTACGGTGCCGGCGGTTCAGCGGCAAGTGGCCAGGTGATGGAGCCGAGCGAATCGCGCCCGAGACCGATCAGCCAACCTTGCATCCGAAGCCGCCGCCGCCCGGCGTCTCGATCACCAGGCGATCACCCGGTGCCAGTTCGACGGCGCAGTGGCCCGGGAGTTCTTCTACGACCCCAACGCTTCGCTCGATGCGATTGCGGCCCTTCGCCCCGGGCTCGCCACCCTCGAGACCGTAGGGTGCGACGTCGCGTCGCTCGGTGAGCAGCGTGGCCCGGAGCGGCGAGGTGAAGGTGTAGGCGCGCTCGATGCCGTCGCCGCCGCTGTGGCGCCCCGCGCCTCCCGAGCCGCGGCGTACGGCGAAGCGATCGAGGCGCACCGGGTAGCGGTCTTCGAGCACCTCGGGGTCGGTGATGCGGGTGTTGGTCATGTGCGTGTGGAGGGCCGACGCGCCGTCGAAATCGGGCCCGGCCCCCGCTCCCCCGCCGATCGTTTCGTAGTAGCCGAAGCGGTCGTCGCCGAAGGTGAGGTTGTTCATCGTGCCCTGGCTTGCGGCCGCGATGCCGAGGGCGCCGAGCAGCACGTCGACGATGCGCTGGGAGGTTTCGACGTTGCCGCCCACGACCGCGGAGCCTTCGGGTGGATCGAGCAGTGAGCCCGGTGGCAGCGCGATCTCGACCGGATCGAGGCAGCCGCCGTTCAGCGGGATGCGTTCGTGGACGAGGGAGCGCAGCACGTAGATGACGGCCGCGTGCACCACCGCGCAGGGGGCGTTGAGGTTGCCGGCCACGGCGGCGCCGGTCCCCGCGAAGTCGATCGTCATGCGATCCCCCACCACCTCGAGGGCGACCCGGATGGGCGTGCCGTCGTCGAGTCGATCCTCGAAGACGTGGCGGCCATCGCGCAGCTTGCGGATCTCGTCGGCCACCCGCCTCGCGGCCGCCTGCTGGAGCTGGCCCATCGTGATCGCCACGCCAGAGGCCCCCTGTTCCGCCACGAAGGCCCGCAACAGGTTCGCCCCGGCGCGGTTCGCAGCGATCATGGCCTGCAGGTCGGCGACGTTGTCGTCGGGGTTGCGCGCGGGGTAGCGCGCGGAGGAGAGGCGCGAGCGCAGGCCCTCTTCATCGAAGCGACCGCCCTCGACCAGCTTGAAGGCCGAGAGCACGACGCCCTCTTCTTCGAGGGAAGTGGAGTCCGGAGGCATCGAGCCCGGCGTGCGCCCGCCCACGTCGGCGTGATGGCCGCGGCTCGCGACGAAGAAGCGGGGTTCTGCTTCACCGTCCAGCACGACCGGGGTGACGACGGTGATGTCGGGCAGATGCGATCCCCCCTCGAAAGGGTCGTTGCTCACGACGACGTCACCCTGTCGCAAGGCATCGAAGCGGGCGCGCACCGCGCGCACGGTCTCCCCCATTGCCCCGAGGTGGACGGGGATGTGGGGCGCGTTGGCGACCAGGCCACCTTCGGCATCGAAGACGGCACACGAGTAGTCGAGTCGCTCCTTGATGTTCGTCGACACCGCGGTGTTGCGAAGCGACGCTCCCATCTGTTCGGCGATCGACATGAAGCGATTACCGAAGACCTCGAGACGAACGGGGTCGTGGGCGTGCCAATCGACCTCGGCGGCGCGGGCGGGCTGTCCTTCATCGATCAGCTCGAAGACACAGTCTTCGCGCACCCGCAGTGCGAAGCCGATTTCGACGACGAGGGTGCCCGTGTCTTCGAGCACCAGCGCCGGGCCGCGAAGTTCGCCGCCGGGGCGAAGGGCTTCGCGGGCGTAGACCGGGGTGTCGACGCGACCGTGATCCGGGAAGTAGACGGATTCGGTTCGCAGCACGGCGGGTTCGGCGCTCGCCGCCTGCGGGGCCTCCGCGGCCGCGATCGAATCGGGTGCATCGTCGGCGACGCCCGCAGCCACGCTGCGCACGCGCGCGGTGGTCATCTCCACCTCGCGATCGTCGCGCGTATAACCGAAGCGTCGCTCGTGTTCGCGCGCGAAGGCGGCATGCCAATCGTCGTCGGCCGGGCGCGGGATCGCGAGCGGGGCGTCGGTGCCGCGGTAGCGCAGATCGAGGGCGCGGCGGTGGCGGATCGCCGCCCCCGGGACGCCTTCCGCTTCGAGGAAGTGCTGCCCCTGCGCTTCGAGTTCTTCGAAGATCGTCTGGATCTCACCGGGAACGTCGACGCCGGTCGGCGGCAAAGCACGCCTCCCCGCGTCGCGTTGGCCATCCCAGGATTCCTCGCAGTGCCCGATGCCGTAGGCCGAGAGCAGCCCCGCGAGCGGATGGAGCACCACGCGCTCGATCCCGAGAATGCGCGCGATCGCACAGACATGTTGCCCCGCCGCGCCGCCGAAGCCGACCAGGGCGTGGTCGCGCGGGTCGACGCCGCGCGCGACCGACACCTGGGCGATCGCCTGCGCCATGTTCGCGTTCGCGATCTCGACGTAGCCGGCGGCGATCTCGTCTTCGCTTCGTTCGAGGCCGGCCTTCGCGAAGGCATCGCGCTGGCGCGTGAGCGCAGCTTCCACGGGGCCCGCTTCGAGGGCGAAGGGAAAGCGATCGGGTTGCACGCGACCGAGGGCGAAGTTCACGTCGGTCAGTGCGAGTTCGCTCGCGAGCAGCGAGCCGTCGTCGCCGCGTCGTCCGTAACAGAGCGGCCCGGGCGAGGCGCCCGCACTCTCGGGGCCGACGCTGGCCGTCTGTCCGTCGAAGCGACACAGGGATCCGCCGCCCGCCGCCACCGTGTGGATGCGCATCATCGGCGCCTTCACGCGAATGCCGCCGACCACACTCTCGAAGGCGCGCTCGACTTCGCCGTCTCCGATGAGCGAGACGTCGGTCGAGGTGCCGCCCATGTCGAAGGCGATCGCACGGGGCGAGCCGGCATTCGAGGCGACACGCGCCGCGGCCACGACGCCTCCCGCCGGTCCGGAGAGCAACGCGTTCGGGCCGCGAAAGCGCTCGGCGTCGGTGAGCCCGCCACTCGACTGCATGAAGCGCAGATGCGAACCCGGGAGCGCTTCGCTCAATGTATCCACATGGCGTCGCAGCAGGGGCGTGAGATAGGCATCGGCCACCGTCGTCTCCGCTCGCGCGAGCAGGCCGAGTTCGCGGGCGATCTCGTGGGAGACGACCACGTAGGGGAAGCCCGAACGCACGGCGAACTCGCGCAGCCGGGTTTCGATCTCCGGCCAGGCGTAGGCGTGGATCGAGACGATGGCCACCGAGTCGAGTCCGCGTTCGCGCGCCGCTTCGAAGGCATGCAGGCAGGCGGCCTCGTCGATCTCTTCGATCGTCTCCCCCGCGACCGATACCCGGCCCGAGACCTCCGCGACCTCTTCGGGAAGTGGCTCGGGCTTGTCGATGTCGAGTTCGAAGAGGTGGGGACGTTCCTGGGTGCCGATCCGCACGACATCGCCGAGGCCCCGGTTCGCGACGAGCAGGGTTCGCGCACCGCGCCGTTCGAGCAACGCGTTGGTGGCGACGGTGGAGCCGAGTTTCACGCGACACGGGGGAAGCGGTTCGGCCGCTGCGATCACACCCTGCGCTTCCAACACCTGGCGGATCGCTTCGCGCGGGGCTTCGTCACTCGAGAGCACCTTGGTGGAGTGCAGGCGACCTTCGGGGTCTTTCGCGATGCAGTCGGTGAAGGTGCCGCCACGATCGATCCAGAACTCCCAGAGTTCGCCGCTCACGCGTCGCTTTCCTTGTTCCGGCGCAGCCGCGCGAGCACCACCCCGTGCACGGCGTCTTCGCGCACCACGTAGCCGAGGCCGAGGGCAATCGCGAGATAGGCGGCGCCGCCGATCGCGAGTTCGAGGATGGCGAGGGTCTCGGGAACGACGTTGACGAGTAGCCAGCCGCTGCCGAACGCCGCCACCAGGGCGACGCTCCCCGAGCGAAGCACGCTCTCGAACCAACGCACGGGAGACGGCGCCGCGAACCGGGCACGCGCCCACAACAGAGTCGCGAGTGCGTTCACGCTGATCGCGATGACACCCGCCCACGCGAGCCCCACCGCTCCGGCTTCGCGACCGAAGGCCGCGTAGAGGGGCAAGGCGAGGAGCGCGATCCCCGTGCCCAGGCCCATCGCCCGCCACATCTCTTCGCGCGCATAGAAGGCGCGCACGGCGATCTGCTGGGTGACCCAACCCGGCACGGCGAAACTGAGGATGGCAAGCAGGCCGCTGACCGCCTCACTGGCTGCGGCGTCGAAGCGACCGTACTCGTAGACTACGCTCACGATGGCCGGCGCGAAGACCGCGAAACCACCCGCGGCCAGCAATGCCACGGCGACGCTACGGACGAGGGTACGCTCCAGTGTTTCGTTCAGTTCATGCTCGCGATCTTCGGCGTAGAAGCGCGAGAGTACCGGGAGCGCGGCGGCGGCCACGGCTTGTCCGACGATCGCGACCGGCGCCATCATCAACTTCCGCGCGAAGCTGAGCTGCGCGACGGTGCCCGCGGCGAGCTGGGCGCCGAAGTACTTCTCGTACCACTCGTCCACGGTGACGAGGGAAACGCCGAGCATCAGCGGGAGTGCGAGGACGAGGTATGCGCGGAAGTGGGCACTCAATGGAGCGAAGCGCGGGTGCACACGCTTCACCCGTGTGATCTCGATCAGGGGGATCAACCAATTCCCAACGGCCGCGCCGACGAGCACGCCCCAGGCGAAACCTTCGACCGTTCCGGTCAGCAGACCGCCCGCGATGGTCGCGCCGTTGTATACGAGAGGTGCAGCCGCCTGGGCGGCGAAGCGGCCGTGGGCCATCAACACGGCGCGCAGCAGGCCGCCGGTCAGGAAGAAGATCTGTGCGGGGAGGACGATCCGCGTGAGTCGAACCGTGAGCTCCTGGGTTCCCGGGTCGAACTCATCGAAGGCGATGGCGACCAGGGCCGGCGTCGCGAGCCAGAGCGCCAGCGTTCCCAGGATTGCGAACGTGCCGACGGTTCCGAGCACGCTGCCGAAGAGCCGATCGCCCTCTTCCTCACCATCGCGTCTGCGCACGCGGTTGTATAGAGGGATGAAGGCGATTGCGAGAGCGCCGCCCGCGAGCAGGTAGTTGAGAACGTCGGGAATGAGAAAGGCGACGAAGAATGCGTCGGTTTCCGGTCCGGGCCCGACCTGCACCGCCAACGCGACGTCGCGCAGATAACCGATGACGCGCGAGAGCAGGACACTCGCAGCGAGAAGCACAGCCGCGGCGCCGAGGCGCGACGCACGCGCTTCCCCCAACCCACCTGGTTGTTCCGGCTCGACGGCCACGCATCCCCCCTGGCTGCGGAGTATGCGCGACCTGCGGCGACAATTCCCATAGCGAGCCGCGCGAATCGCGGGTTCCCCACGCCGGGTCGCAGCACATCATCGATTCAGCGCTGCGACCTTGCGGTCGATCAACACGACGCCCCTCCGCTTCGCAGCGGAACACCGTGCAGCCAAACCGAGCGATCCCAATCCAGCCCACCTTCGCGAAACCGCGGCGGGCACGCGAACCGATGGCCGACGAGATCGGGCGTGTACTCGCAGTGCCCGATCAGCAAGCGCAGGCTTTCGCCCTACTCGAACGGCCCGGCACCCGGCTCATCGGCTGGGCGGCGGGGGGGGCCTTCCGCGCGGTCCACGATCTCGTCCCCCTCGCCCTCGACCACTTGATCGATTCCGATCCGGCGAAGTGGAAGACCAGGGTGAAGGGCATCGAGGTACGCCCGGTCGAGAACCTTCGCGAAGAGGATCCGGGGCGCACCCTGGTCATCCTCTACTCGGCGAACCAGCGCCCGCTACGCGAACGGTTGGCGACGTTCGGTGTCTCTCATTTCCTGTCCGCCTCGGACCTGCTCGAGGCCCCCGATCTACCGCGCCATTGCATCGCCAACCCGACCGCCTGGTTCGAAGCCTCCCCCGAGCAGCGTGCGCGGCGCGCCATCGAACGCACCTTCCTCTGGCCGGTGCTGCGCATGCCACGGCGTGCGCGCTTCGCGATCGAGGGGGAAGGAGAGATCTCGGCATGCGTGCTCTCGCTGTGTCGCAAGCACGGCCGCGAGCCGGTGGTGATTCTCGATGCACTCGCGCGGGCGGGCTCCCTCGATGGCGTCCCCTTGCGCGAACCTGCCAAGGGCGTGGACGAGTTTCGACCGGAACGGATCCTCGACTGTCGAGTGCAGCGATCGCATCGCGTGGAAGTGGACGTGCTGCAGACCAACGATGCGTGGCGACAGTGGCAGTCGCTGCGCCGCGCGCTCGACGTCACGCGCTACGAGAAACGCGAAGCCGGACACCACTGGGCGCACGGACACGTCGCCTTGTGGGAGCAGCTCGCCGCATCGCCTGCCTGCGGTGAGGCGAATGACGATCTCGCGAGCTTCCGCGGCCCGAATCTCGAGCCGGCCGACCTCTCGAGTGCCATCGAGGGTTTTCGCGACAAGCAGTCGGAATCGCGGGAGTTTTCGCTCGGCGAGGTGACCGGGAAGCAAATCGCCCTGGTGGGACCGGCCGGATCGCTCGTGGGCGCGCGACGCGGCGAGGAGATCGACGCCCACGACGTCGTGGTTCGCCTCAACACGACCGTCGAACACCTCCCCTTCGATGCCGCAGATGCGAGCGACTTCGGGCGTCGCTGCGATTCGCTCTATGTCTCCTACGCCTACCTCGACAAACTCTTCGAACATCGAAGCGATGCCATCGACCGCGCGGTCGACGAGGCCGGACTCCGCGAAGTCGTCTGCGTCGACAGTCTGTTGAAGGTCGACGCGTTCGCTGGCGACCATCGCGGGCGAGTCGATGCCATTCGGGAAGAACTCGCACGTCGCCACCCCCGGGTCCGCTTTCACTTCGAGAGCGACCTCGTTCGCATGTTGCTGTTCTGGCTTGCCGGCCATGCACCGCGCATGGGGTTCGCTGCGATCGTCGACATTCTGTCGCGCCGACCGGCCGCGCTGAGCGTATTGGGCTTCACCTTCTATCACGGCGGCGGTCATCTGTTCCGCGCGCTGCAACCGAAGGAACTCGACCCAAGAACGAGCAACTCGGGCAAGGCGAGCCTGCACGATTCGCGACTCGAGCTTCGCATGCTGGGTCGGCTGCGTGCGGGGAGCGAGATTCCGATCGAGCTCGATCCGACCCTCGAGGCCCTGCTCGACAACCCACCGGAACAGGCATCGACATGAACAGCGGGAACACTTTGGAGCGCAGCGGTACGGCGACCGCGTACGGTGTCGCCGAGGTCGACTGGTCGGTCGAAGCATCGCGCCGCGGCGCAGCCACGATGAAACTGGGCGGACGCTTCGTCCACAGTCGCTACGACCCCGAGCGCGAGGCCGAAACCACCGCGCGTGGCATCTGTGAAGAACTCACGCGCTCGCGATCGAGTGTGTTGATCCTGATGGGCAGTGGGCTCGGCTATATCGTGCGCGCGATCGCCGCCGCGCTCGCAGCGACGCCGGCGAAATCGATTCTCGTCTACGAACCCTTTCCCGAGATCTCCGAAGCGGTCTCACGGCTCGGTCACTCCATCGCTTCGCACGACTTCGTCGAAGTGGTGCACACCTCCGATGAACTCGACCGCGCGCTCGACGGGTTGGGTTCGCGAGAGCTGCGGTCCCACCTCACCGTCCATCCGGGCTACGAACACGTCGCCCGCTACGAGGTGCGCCGCGTTCTCGAACGCCTGCGGCGGAGGCGAGGCTCGGGAGCACGTCGATCATTCGACGAGATCGACATCACCCTGCGCGACCTGCGCGTGCTGCGGCGTCTGACCTTTCGACCGACGGTCGACAGCCTCGCGGGAACCCTCACCGGACAGACGGCGATCATCGCCTCGGGCGGGCCATCCCTCGACGAGGCGATCCCCGTCCTGACGGCCCATCGCGGCGGCGTGATCTTCGCCTGCCCCCAGGCCCTCGAACGCCTGCATCGCGCCGGCGTGCGCGCTCACTATGTCGTTTCTCCCGATCCTCAGGACCTCTTTGCCCTCTCCGGCGCGCCCGAGGACGCCCCCTTCGACACCCTGCTCCTCGACACCCAGAGCCACCCCGGCATGGCCAAGCGTTTTCTCGAACGCGTGACCCACTTCCACCTGCGGGCACCGAGCCTGGCCTCACTCGCCTGGCGGGCCATGGGCATCGAAGAGATCGACGAGCCCTTCATCACGGTGTCGGAAACGGCCTGGTGGCTCGCCCGATCGATGGGAGCGCGGCGCTTCGTCTTCGCCGGGGTCGATTTCGACAGCGACGACCCGCGCTATCGCGATCGCTTCCAGACGCGAAACCAGGCTGGGCAGATCGTCGCGACCAACTCCCATTACTTCCACGGCGCGCGCTACCTCGACGACGCATGTGCGCGCGCCAGCGAAGAGGGCAGCGAGTTCTTCCGCGTGGGTGCGGGACTTCCGATCCGCGGCTGCCAGACGATCGACGAGGCGGAACTCGCGAACGTACTCCGGCCCCTTCCTTACTGCGAGACTCCAGCCAGTCCCTTCTGCATGGTGCCCGAGCGACTCGCCCTGTTGCGCAAGCTCGTGCGCGATCTCGAACGCGAAACGCGTACGAACCCGAATGCGTTCTCGCAAGCGGCCGCGCCGGCCAGCGAGAACACGCCTCCCGATCTCGTTCCCCTTTCGATTTCAGCACTACAGGACGAGTGTGCTGCGCTTCGCGCCTGGCTCGACGTTCGCATCGAACGCTTCGAAGTCGCGCGCCGAAAGTCGAATCCAGACTTTTCCCGATCCAGCCCGCGCGCCTGAATTCCGAAGATCGCAACGAAGACGCAGCACACACGCAAGCGTGCTTCGAAACCTTCCTTCTTTCCATCGATCGAGGTCGCACGCGATGTCATTGAACTTCCTGATTGCGATTCCACGCTTTGGACGTCGCGTGGACGCCCAGTACGTCTTCCCCATGGGCCTCGCCTACATCGGTGGTAGCCTGAAGGCGGCGGGGCATCGCGTCGCATACGTGAATCTCAACCACTGCCAGGATGAGATCGACGCCGCGGTCGAGAGCAAACTCGCCGAGTTCACCCCCGACGTCTTCTGTACCGGAGGCCTCTCGGTCCACTACGAGTACATCAAGGAGGTCTACGACGCGGTCACCAGCGCCGCCCCCGAGGTCGTGACAGTGCTGGGCGGCGGTTTCTTCTCGAGCGAACCCGAACTCGTGATGCGCGACTTCGGAGCCGACTACGGCGTCATCAGCGAGGGCGAAGAGACCATGCTCGAGTTGGCTCGCGCCATCGAAGCCGGCTCGCGGCCCGAGGACATCGAGGCGATCGACGGCCTCGTCTACTGGCAGGGAGAGGAGTGCAAGCGAACGAAGGCGCGCACCGCGATCGAAGACCTCGACGCCCTGCCCTGGCCCGACTACGAGGGGATCGACCTCGAGAAGTACTTCGCGGTGCAGCAGGAGAAGACCAACGCGCGCTACATGAGCGTCGTCAACAACCCGCGCTACTTCGCGGTGGTGTCGTCGCGCTCGTGTCCCTACGCATGCACCTTCTGTTACCACCCGATCGGACGGAAGTATCGCGAGCGCAGCCTCGACGACCTCTTCGCCGAGATCGACTACCTGCTGAACCACTACGAGGTGAACATCCTCGGTGTGCTCGACGAACTCTTCGCCGTGAAGCGCGAGCGGCTGATCGAGTTCTGCGAACGCATCAAGCCCTACGATGTGCACTGGATCGTGCAGATCCGCGTCGACCTGGTCGACCGCGAGCTCCTGCAACTGATGAAGGACTCGGGCTGCTACGCGATCTCCTACGGCCTCGAGAGCCACGACGACGGCGTGCTCTCGAGCATGAAGAAGTACATCACCGCCGAAGGCATCGACCGCGCCCTCGAACTCACCTATGAGGCGAAGATCGGCCTGCAGGGCAACTTCATCTTCGGTGATCCCGCGGAGACCCTCGACTCGGCGAAGAACACGCTCCGCTGGTGGTCGAGGCATCCCCAGTACTCGATCAACATCTTCCTCGTACAGATCTACCCGGGCACGCCCATCTACATGGACGCCCTCGAGACCGGCAAGGTGCCCGATCGCCTGGAGTTCCTGAAGGAAGGTTGCCCGCCGATCAACATCACGAAGATGCCCGACGAGGACTTCGTAGAGATGGAGCGCCTGGTGAGGGACTACGGGCGTCTTTCGGGGGTGTTCGGTTCCTTCATCTCAAAGGAGAGTCATCCCGCGCCCCAGGACCCGAGCACCACCCTCTTCGACGTGGCGATGCAATGCCCCCACTGCGGGGACGACGTCCACTACCGCGATCTCTCGGCCACGATGTACGACGCCGTCTTCAACGTGCCCAAGGGGCAGGTCGCCTGTCAGTCGTGCAAGCTGCGCTTCTACGTCTCGAAGCAGGACATCCTCGAACATCCACCCGAGATCACGGCCCTCTACGAGCAGGCGATCGAGAAACAGCGCTCGGGAGATCTGCGAGATGCCTACAAGGACTTCATCCAGACCTACGTCGATTCGGGCCGGCAGCACGCCGATGCGATCTATCGCTCGTCGCGACTCGCCAGGGCCTTCGGCTGGGAAGAGAAGCACGCAAGTCAGCTGACGCGTGCCGTGCGCCTGCGCTGCAACGTGCTCGAGTGGAAGCGCGAGTGGGCCGAGCTTCTCGATCGCCAGGGCGACACCTTCGGTGCGGAGCTCGTGCGAAACGAACTCGAGGTGATCGAGGCGATGCCGTTCGCAAACAAGGGCGAGGGAAGCATCGCTTTGCAGCATCGCCCGAGGAGCACGTCCTCGAAGTCGCGCCAACCGGGCCCGCCCTCCCCGTCCACGACACCGTGAACCGAAGCCCGAACTCGCTTCCCCCGATCTTCGGACGTACGATCCATCCGCGGCACGGCCACGAGTGGCGCTGCATTGCGATCCTGAAGGATGGCGAGTTCGCTCGCGCTGCCGAGGAAGCGCGCAAGCTGCTCCACCAACCGCGTCCCCTGGCCCGCCTCGTGCTGGCCCACGCACTGCACGAACTCGGCGAGACCCGTGAAGCCTACGAGGTGCTTCGCGAAGCCATCGCGGTCTGTAGGCCCGATGCGGATCTCTTCGAGGCCCTGGGCTTCGTCGCCGACCTCCTCGGCGAGCGCGAGGAGGCGATGGCGTGCCAGCGCGCCGCCCTGCGCCTCGACCCGACGCGGGCGGCGGCGTTCTCGGCCCTGGCTCGAGCCTTGCTCGAGGCCGGACGAACAGGTGAGTTCCTCGAACAGGCCCGGCGCGCGATCACCTGGCTCCCCGACGCTTTCGAGGCCGACGCGGCGCTCTTCGAGCGCTACCGCGATCTCGTTACACGCCACGACTTCGACGATCGGGTGCTGCAGCGCGACCCCGTCCCCTGTGCCGCGGCACACCCCGAGTCGAATCGTCTTCTCTTCGTCTCCGAGCGCCCGATCGCCCGCGAATGGAAGCTCGCCCAGGCGATGCGCGCGCGGGGATTCACGGTCGACCTCGCCATCCCCGAAGAACGGGCCCTGCCCTACGTCGACGCGAACGCCGGCTTCGATGCGGTCCATCGCTTCGGCCGGGCCGACGATCTGATCTCCCTGCAACGGGACGGGCGCTACCGCGCCGGCCACTACTTCATCTACAAGGACTACAGGACCCTCGCCCGAGTGCTGCAGCGCAAGCCCGGCCCGATTGTCCTCGACATCTACGACCCCCTCTCGGGCATGTTCAGCGACGAACAACTCGAAGCCCTGCGTTTCGCAGAGCAGGCGCGGCTCGAGCGCTACTGCATCGAGTCAGTGGACGGCATCGTATGCCGCGATCTGCGACTGCAGCACGTGAAGCGCCACTTCCCGGTTCGCTTCGACGTGCCGTTGCTCTTCTTCCCCGACTATCTCTCGGGCGCGGGCGCGCCCGTGGCCAGCACCTCGACCCTGAAACTCCGGCAAAGCGACCCCAATGCCCTTCACCTCGTCCATGGCGGCGGGATCAACAAGCGCTCCTGGACCCAGCACGAAGCCGCCATCATGTGGATGGTGAAGCTCGCCAATCGCCACGGCGCCCACGTCCACGTCTATGCCCACAACTTCGCGACGCCGGGCATCCTCGATGGCTATGCAGAACACGCGCGGAGCAATCCCCGCCTCCACATCCACGAATCGGTGCCGCCCGAGCACTGGATCTCGGAGCTCGCGCAGTACGATGCCCAACTCCTCGTGCCCCGCACCTCGGCCGAACCCTGGACCCATCTCGGTTGGAGTCGCGCAAACCTCGAGCTGTGCTCGTGCAACCGCATCTTCGATTCGGTCGAAGCCGGCGTGCCGATCGTCGGCGCTCGCGAATACGGCTCGATGCGCTGGGCCGAACGCCGCGGCTTCGGCGTCACGGCCCATCGCCGCGCGATGGAGACGGCGGAGTTCTGGGAAGGGTTGCGGCGCCCCGCGCTACACGACCGCGGGCACTACGCAGCCCTGCGACGCGCGCTCGCGATCTCGCGCCACGCCCATCGCCTCGAAGCCTTCTACGCGTGCGTCGTCGACCCATTGCTCACGCGGGGGAGCGTCGAGCAGGCGAGCGCGTCGTCGACGAAGAGCTTCACGGATCGCGGTGAGATTTCGTCGAGGCAGGTCGAGAGTCCCGCCCCGCACGTCGGCGCGTGACAGGGCGCACACGCGCGCGCACCGGGTCGCACCGCGCGCACGCGCCCGTAGCTGAATTCCCGGCTCTCGGTCGGCCCGGTGATCGCGACCACGTGACAGCCGAGTGCCGACGCCAGGTGGAGCCCCAGGCTGTCGGTGGTCACGACCACGCGACAGCGCGCCAGCCAGCGCAGGTAGACCTGGATATCCGACATCCCCTGCTGCCAGCTCACACTCCGCATCGGCGTGAGGGATGCCGCGAGTGCGCGCCAGCACGCGATGTCCCAATGCTTGGTCTTCCACTCGGGGTGGACCTGGTGGTTCAGACCGACATCGAAGCCACGCTCGATCTGCAGGCGGGGTTCGGGATAGTCCTGTCTGCGCCATTCGAAGCCGAGCCCCTCGACCAGACTCTGTTGCCAGGAAAGGTCCCCGTTTCCGGGCTCGCGATATGAAAGGATGCCGGCGATCCGGTCGTTCGCGGGAACCACGCGCCCGTCGGCCTCGGGGATGAAGCCACGCCATACCAGGTGCTCGCCTCGGATGAAGCGCGCGGCGGTGGCATGATCGTCGAGTTGGTAGATCTCGGCTCCGGGCGCGAGTTCCAGAGGTTCGTCCAGCTCTTCGAGCACGCGAATGCGCGCCGGGTCGACGAACGCGCCGAGCAGGCGCAACCCCGCTTCGTCAGTCAACCACATGGCGTTGCGTGGAAGACAGCGATCGAGCACGGAGGCGCGAAGCAGATCGCCCAGGTTGCTCTTGAAGCTTCCATCCGCCAGCCGGCTGCGACTCGTGCGGACTACGAGACGGCGGATTCGCACGACGGCGCCTCGATCGGGGCGGGGACATTCGTTCCTTCCAGCACCGGGCAGTAGAGGTCCTGGCGGCCGAGCCGGTGATACATGCAGCGGTGGCACTCGATACAACGATCGTGCGGGCGACCCTGCTGCACCTTCACGACGAGATCGGGATCGGCGAGCAGCGCGCGCCCCATGGCGACGAAGTCACAATCGCCGGCAGCGAGATGCGCCTCGGCGGCTTCGATGTCGAGCACCTTCCCCACGCCAATGACGGGCGACCGAACCATCGAACGGATACCCCGGGCAAGATCGAAGAAGCGTCCCGCCTTCATCTCGCGATGCTTGATCTCGCTCGTCTCGTACACCCCGGCGGTGACGCTGAACCAGGCGATGCCCGCCGCTTCGAGACGCGGCAATAGCTCGCGGTTGTCCGCTGGACCGAGACCATCGGCGAGGTAGTCGTGCCCCGACACCCGCGCGCCGATGATCAGGTCGGGCGCGGCCTCGCGGATTCCGCTGACGATCTCCGACACCAGAAGCACGCGTCCATCGAGGTCGCCTCCGTACTCGTCCTCGCGTCGATTCGAATGGCGCGAGAGGAATTCGTGCAACAGGTAGCCGTGGGCCAGGTGAAGCTCGACTGCGTCGAAGCCCGCCTCGCTCGCCAGCACGGCCGCGTGGACGAAGTCGTCGCGGATCACCCGGGTCTCCTCTCGCGTAAGCGCACGCGAATCGAAACCCGTGGCCGAGCAATGCCCCCCCGATGGAGAAACCGGAACGCCACCCATGTAGTTCGGATTGCCCTGCCCGCCGACGTGCATGAGCTGGAGGGCCGCGAAGCAGTCCTCGCGACGAACCATCGCGGCCAGTCGTGCATAGCCGGCGAGGTGACGCTCGCGATCGTACAGACAGAGGGTGCGATCCGATCCCTTCCCTTCGTTACTCACCGCTGCTCCGCTCACCACGGTCACTCCACAGCCGCCCTTCGCGATGCGTCGGTAGAGGGAGAGGATGTCCGGGCTCACGCCGCCATCCACGCGCGCGCAATTCCCCGAAAGGGGTGGATAGACGATGCGATTCTTCACCCGCACCCCGCCGAGCATCCCCGGCTCGCGCCAGCGTTCAGCGGATCCGGCCACGAGCGCTGTTCACCTCCGTATTGATCAGCGAGAGCCAGGTCTGCAGGAAGAGACCCGTGGTATCGAGGCCGTGGCCCTCGAGGTCGCCGCGAAACACGGTGAAGCACTCGCGCTGGTCGTGCAGCAGGGTCTTTACTTCAGCCGCGAGGGACGCGGCCTCTGCACGCCCTCCTCCCCCCGCCTCGTCCACGAGATCCGTGAAGTACGCCTCGAAGGCCGACCCCAGACGCGCCCGAGCCTCGCACGCGGTCGCCCACCAATCCTCGAAAGCGCCTTCGCGTTCGCGCAGTGCAGAGTTCATCGGGTTGTGGAAGCGCGCGTGCACATTGAACGTGTCGTACACGAGGTTCTGCAGTGCGCTCACTTCCGGGCAGAGACGCTTCAATGCACCCATACCCTCGGCCACGCGGGCCACGCGATCGTCCCGGTAGCGATAGCCGACCAGGGCGTCCCCCCACTTCACCGGCTCGGCGAGCCCCAGGCGCTCGAGGGTCGCGTGGTAGGTCGTTCCGCGATAGACGAGCACGTTGTTGGCGAGGTTCAGGTAGTCCCAGGTGCGACCGAGGCTACGCAGATAGTCGAGCTTGGCACCGAGTTGTTCGAGTTCGAGGATCGGCGAGAACATGATGTGGCCAAGCAGGGTGAAGAAGGGCCCCGCCGCGTCCATGCGTGCAACGGCTTCCCGGGTCTGTTCGGCGCTCGCAATCTTCTGATAGCTCGCGAGTTCGCTCGTCAAGCCCGACTCGGCGCCGATAATCACGACATCGATGCCGGCCTGCTTCATCGTCGCCAGCTGATCGGACTCGAGCTTGAGGACGGTCTCACCGCGCAGGTGGATCTTGAACGAAGCCTCGATCCCGCGCTGGATCACGCCTTCGCTGAACCCGACCATGCGACGAATGCCGCCGCGCCCGGGGTCCTCGAACGAGCTATCGATCACGTTGAAGAAGCAGACCCCGAAGCGCCGGGACAGCAACTCGATCTCGTCGAGGAAGACATCGCGCGAACGACCCGCCCAGGGTTTCGAGAGCGCACCCGCGCGATTGCTGGTGCCCTCCACGCAGTAGGCGCAGCGGGCGAGACATCCGCGGCTGCCCTGTATGCGAGCCGAGAGGCGATTGCGCCCTCCTTCGAGGATCCCGGCTTCGAGTCGGTCGCGCGCGGGAAATGGCAGGGTGCGGAAGTCGATCGGCGGCGCGGGTGCGGAAGACCGAGCGACGCTTCCGTCGTCAGCCCGAAACACGCAGGCGGGCACGCGGGAAAGATCGAAGCGGCGCGTAGCCACCTCTTCGCAGAGCGCCAGGAACGAGGCTTCGGCTTCGCCGAGGAGGATCGCGTCGATCCCCGGGTTGGCTTCGACGAGTTCGCGCGCGAAATCGGGGGCGGCGGGAACACCCAGCAGGTTCTCGTGTTGATGCTGTTCGGAATTGAACAGGACGATGCGCGCCGAGGGGAGCGTGCGCCGGATCTCCTCGATCGACAGGAGCAGCCGCGGCAGCAAGGTGACCATCGGATAGAAGGCGATCACGTCGTATCCGGCGTAGTCGTCGCTGCGGAACTCGGGCGCGTCTTCGATCCGGATCGTGACCTGCGCTTGGTTCATGCGAAGGATCGAAGCCATCTGCCCGAGCGACAGCGGATACTCGTTGCGCGAATAGTCCCCGGGGCGGGTCAGGTGGACGAGCAGGCAACGCAAGCCCGAGAGATCCTCACTCGAGCGATACGGACTTCCCGGAAGTTCGCGAAAGGCTTTCCAGAAATCGGAATCGAGATCGTATCGATTCTCCGCGCCCTTCATTCGCCGCTATCTCCCCAAGCTCGCTTGCACTCGCGATGGAGCGCCATGTGGGAGGGAATGCGGTCTCGCCAACGTATCACGCGCGTTCCTTTGCTTCCGCAGCGAGAACCGGAATGGAAGCGCGTCTTCACAGAGAACCCGGGAGTGCGTGGGCGTCGTGGTCGTCAGCCCATTCCCGTTGGAGCGCGAACAGGTTCTCCGCGACTTCCCGAGGAAGGGGCTCGATCGCTGTCCGGCTCTCGCGACTCAGGCGTTCGAGCCGCTCTACTCGACCGGTCGCACCTACGGTGGCCACCACGCCCGGTGCCGTGAGCGCGAAACGCAGTGAAAACTCGATCCAATCGCGCGCACCCGAGGCGGCGATCCAGGGTTCGACCGCACGTGCGCGCTCGACCAGGTACTCGCTCGCCCCCCCGGCCCCATGGGTCAGTGTCTCGATGTCGCCCCCAGCCAGGGTTCGCATCCCGACGATCGCTGCCCCCGCTTCCTGCAGGGCTTCCCAGAGCGCATTGCTGACGCAGCGCTGGAGGGGATTGAAGTAGAAGATGTATCCGTCCACCAACTCGGATGCGTGCCCGCGCTGCAGCGCTTCGAGGGCGATCCCCGACGACCAGGGAAAGACCTGCAAGAGGCAGCGCTCGACCCTTCCCTCGGTGCGCAAACGCGCGACCGCCTCACAGCCCTCGCCACCGCTCGCGTAGTCCTTGGCCAACCCGCCGTCGAGACACAGCTGGACCACGGCGAGGCGTTGGAGGCCGAGCAATCGGATGTGGTCTTCGACCTGACCCACCAGTTCGTCCGCCTCGTTCCATCCCACCTTCGCGATACAGCGCGGCGGTCCCGTGCGAGAAAGCGAAGCCGCCTCGCGGATCACGTCGCAGGCGTCGCCATAGCGATGGCTCGTGTGGAAACCCACTCCGAGGCGCTGCGCTTCCATGGCCAGCGCCATGCGCGAGGCCCGATCGAGTGCCGGATCGCCGAGGCGGGTCGTTCCGAGCACGAACGCACCGAGGTCTTCGCGCGTGATCCCACGAGCGACACTCATGCCGTGTCACCCGCCACGAGCGATGGCGATGAAGGCGTGGCGCGCTCCGCGGCGCCGGGCGACAGCAAGCGCGTGAGCGTCGCATCGCACTCGATGGGAAGCGAAGGCGCGGCGACGAACGCGCGCAGGCACTCGAGTTCTCGCCGTGAATCGTGAGTACAAATGCGCCCGTCGTTGCTGAGGGTTGGATCGAGGGCTCCAGCAACCTCACCGCGAAAGAGATGACCGCCTCCGTGATAAAAGGTGAACCCGGCCACGGCGAGGCGCCGGGGGCGATGGGCCAGCAGGTCGGCGATCGTGCCGAAGCCCATGCGCGGCGCACTCCCGTCAAGCCAGGGCACGATCATGCGCGGCGTTCGGGTTTCGACCCCGAAGGCGAGATCGGGTCGGCGGCTCTCGACCAGCTCACGAAAGGCCGCGAGCGGCCCCACCCCCTCGACGCCGCGGACGCCCACGCTCAATACGGTGTCGAGACACACGATCGCCCGAAGCGGCACCTCACCGAGCAGACGTTCCAGGAACGCCCGCCGCCATGCGATCAGTTTGTTCGCGTAGCCGATCGAGAGATAGAGCACGTCGGTGCGGGACCCCATATGGGGTGCGAGAGATTTCGCGATCGGAAGGTGTTCGAGGGTGGTGTTGAGTCGCACGACGCAATCCGCCGCATCGAAGGTCGCGCCCATGCGCTCTTCGAGCAGGTGTTCCGACGGTCCGACGAGAGCGACGTGCTTGTCGCGGAAGAAGTTCGCGACGGCGCCATCGGGTTCGCCTTCTCGCTGCGATTCGATCGCGCGCGCGTAGCGTCGGGGTGCGTCGCGCGGCTCGACGGCCACCCGCGGTGTCTCTCGCTCGGGTCGCACGATCGCGGTGAGGCTCGCCACCGAATCCTCGGGCAGCCCGAGACCCGGGATCATCGAGAAGCGTCGATAGAGCCTTCGGTGTCCCTCGTTCCAACGCTCGAACGAATCCGGGCGCGCATAGTCTTCCCGCGCGAGTTCGTCGCACACCTCGCGCCAATCCGACCAGGCGCAACGCGCGAGCGTGCGGAGTATGGCGACCTCCTCGCCATCGGGTGCGGGAACGCGCGGAGGACCGCTGCGCGCGTCGACCACGAGCTCGGGAGTGAACTCGTCGAGGCCCACCTGCGCACGACGAACCGGAACGCCCTCGACGGCATCCCGCACGACGGGGTTCTCGAAGAAGACGACCGGTTCGCGCCCGAGTCGTCGGCACAGCGCCAGGACCACGCGTCCGAGGTCTCCGGCCCCGTGGATCGCGAAGGGAACACCGCGCGGAATCGAGAGCACGCGCCACAGGTAGCGGCGCTCGATGGCCGCCACGGCTCGATCGGCGATCGAGGCGTCGACCGTCGCAGCGTGGGTCGCCCCACCGTGGGCCGGGAGTTCGGGAAGGTCGAGCAGCGACCGCGCGTGAAGCGTCGCGTACGGACCCAGGGCGCCCACCTGGGCTTGCGGGTTCTCCGGCACCAGGGCGTATAGAAGGACGATCGTGTTCTCGGGGTCTTCGCGGCCGATGGCTTCGACGGGCTCCACCACGCATCCCGCATTCGCCGTGCCCTGCCGCGCAGGATCCGGGTCGACGAGGGCGTCGAGAGAGATCGGAACCGAGCGAGCCACCGCGTCGAGGACCGGCCCCGCCCCGAAGCCGATGCGGCGTACCTCGGGGTCGAGAAGCCTTCGCAACGACGAGAGATCGGCGGACACCGGATTCTCGTCCGCCATCCGCTTCGGCTCGGTGTCGGCATTCGCGGCCGGGGCGTGCGCATCCATGTGCGCCTCTATCGAACCCGACGTGCAACTTCTGAAGTTTCGTCATCGCCGAGCCGCAACTGGGGCGCAACTCCTAGCGCGAAATGGTCGGTTCGAACGATCGAGTCGAAAGCCATGCCCGACGATGGTTCGGCATCCAGGTTCGCGTTCCACTGCTCGTTCCCGAGAGGAGTCGCCCCGATGTCCGATGCCCGACGACCGCGCCAATGCATCGCCATGATGGTGAACGATGCGTTCATCGAAGGCGCCGTCACCTTCCTCTTCTCGCTGCGCGAGCACAACCCCTGGGTCGATGCCGACCTGGTCATCTTCCATTCTCGCAACTGGCTTCCGCTATCCGACCACTCGCGCGAGCTGATCGCTGCCGTCTATCCCGAGCCGCGCTTCATCGAAGTCGACGAAGGCGCCTACGAGAAGATCGACTTCGGCCCGGCCGAGGAGCACTTCAACGCGCTGGCCGCGGGTCGCCAACACTGCGGCAAGATCATGTACGTGAAGTTCCAGGTCTTCGGCCTCGACGAGTACGACCGCGTCGTCTACTTCGACAGCGATCTGCTCTGCAACGGCGACGTGCGGCCGCTCTTCGAAACCGAAGCCGACCTCGCCGGCTGCCGGCGCGGCATCGTATGGGACGACGCGATGAAGAACGTGGTCGCGAGCGGCGACCACAGCTTCAACGCGGGCGTGCTCTCGATCGGGCGCCGCCACCTCGGCCCCCAGATGCTCCCCGCCCTGCTCGAAGCCGGGGCCGAAGGCCATTGGATGGGAGACCAGGGCGCCCTCTACCGTCACTTCGAGGGGCATCCCGTCGAGTATCTCGACGCGCGCTACAACGCCAACGCCGATCATTTCACGCGCTGGCACAGCGGACCGATCCAGGAACTCGACGACGCCTCGATCATCCACATGACGCGCAAGAAACCGTGGGAGAAGGAAGCCCACGAGAAGGATCCCTGCGATCGCTTCTGGGATGGCGTCCGTGAACGCTGCGAGCGAGAGCTCAGCGCGCGCTGGGGTCGCGGCTTTCCCGCACGACCCGGGCACGGCACCGCCGGTGTCTCGGTGGGCTTCCGCGCCCTCGCCGATCCCGCAGTCAAGAAGATCGGCTGGGCCGCGGGCGGCACCTTTCACCTGGTCTCGCGCCTCTATCCCCTCGACCTCGACTACATCGTGGATGGGAACGAGGCGCTGTGGGGAAGCGAAGTCGACGGCGTGCCCGTGCGCTCCCCCGACGCGTTGCGCGAAGAGGATCCCGCGCGCTGTCTCGTCGTGGTCTACTCGGGAATGGGAAGAACGATCCGCAAGGCGCTGGCCGAGCGCGGCACGTTCCAATCGATCGGCGCCGCAAAGCTCCTCGAACTCCCCGCCCTTCCCCATCACGCCATTTCCGAGGTCGACCTCGCGGGACGCGCCATCGAGAAGGCCTTTGCGATGAGCGTGCTGTCCCTGCGAGGCGACGAGAGCTTCGCGATCTACGGCGCGGGGGATCTCGGTCGCATCGTCCTCGGGATGTGCCGGGCGCGCGGTCTCGAGCCGTCGGTGATCGTCGACGACATCGATTGCGAGAGCGAGCTCGACGGCGTGCGAGTGCGCCCCGCCGCGGAAGGCATCCGCGACGCCGCCCCCGAGACGATCGTGTTCGCCCGACTCGAGAAACGCCCGAGCATGAGAACGAATCGCTCGAAGGTCGTCGAGTCGAAATCGGCCAACGACGACCCCGCGACGAGCGCGACACCGGAGTGGAATCGCACGACCCACGCGTGAATGCGCCCTGGGTGATCCACCGGGCCGCACTCGGCGATTGCCCCGATGGAGCGAACACCCGCGCCGGCCGATAGGCATCGGCAACCGGCAAGCCATCGGCAGGTCCTGTGCGCTCGGTCCGGACAACCGCGGAGAAAGCATCGGTGATCAGGGTCGGGATCAATGGCTTCGGGCGAATCGGCCGGGCCATCTATCGCAGCAACCTCGAGCGGCGCGCCTTCGAGGTGGTGGTCGTCAACGACATCAATCCCGACAACGGGAACCTCGCCTACACGCTGAACTACGACACCACCTATGGCCCCCTGCGCGAACCCTTCCAGCACGATTCCCGCTCCCTCTACAACGAGCGCGATCGCGTCCTCGTCACCCACGAACGGGGCGTGGGCAACGTCGACTGGGCGGCCCATGGCGTCGACTACCTGATCGATGCCACGGGCGTCGCTGCCAACTGGTTGGCCCTCCGGCGCACGGTGGCCGAGCAGGATCTCGCCGTCGCCTTCGTCACCCAGGCTTCGGACGACGTCGACTACACCCTGGTGCTCGGCGCGAACGACGACGGCTTCGATCCCTCGCGTCATCGGGTCGTCTCTTCCAGCATCTGCGACGCCACGGCGATCGCGCCGGTCATGAAACTCGTCTCGCGCAACTTCGGCATCGACTCGGGGATGGTCACGACCGTGCATCCCTGGCTCTCGTATCAGAACCTCTCCGATGGCGCGGCCAGTTCGTGGTCGGTCCCCGGCACGATCCACCACCACTACGCACTGGGGCGCTCGTCGATCGGGACGCTGATCCCCAAACCGACGTCGGCGGTCGAAGTGACCTGCCGCTCGCTCCCCGAACTGCCGCGGGAGCGCATCGGTTCCTTCTCCTATCGCGTGCCGACGCCGGTGGTGGGGAGCGCCGACATCACGCTGCTATGCCAACGCGACATCACGAAGGCCGCTGTCATCGAGCGCTTCGAGAGCATGGCGCGGGGGCAGCGCTGGCCGATCGTGCACAACAACTTCGAACCGCTGATCTCCGCCGACTTCCAGGGCAACCTGCACTCGGCGGTGGTCGACCACCGCTTCACCGAGATCGCCGGCAGTCGCCTTCTGAAGCTCGTGCTCTGGTACGACAACGAGTGGGGTTATGCCTCGCGGGTGGTGGACCACGTGGCGTTTGCCGACGACCTGCGCTCGGAGCGCCCTCGACAGGACGAGCGACGACGCCAACGCCAACCCTTTCCCGCGACCACCCGGTTCGCCTGAGGCTCGCGTGTCCGGCATCTACATCACCGACTACATCGACGACCCCGACATCGAGCGCGGCATTCTCGGCCCGAGATTGCGCCCGCAGTTGGATGCCGATGTGTCGGTCTTGCTCGTCTGGCACCACGCGGTCGACGACGCCCTGATGTCGCGCCTGCCGAACCTCGCCGGGGTCGTGCGATACGGAGTCGGAGTCGACGGGATCGACCTCGCGGCCGCGCGCCATCGCGGCGTCGTGGTCTGCAACACCCCCGACTACGGCACCGAAGAAGTGAGCGATACCGCGCTCGCCATGGTGATGAACGCAGTGCGCGGCATCTCGCGCTACGACGCGATGGCCCGACGCAATCACGATACGTGGCAGGAAGCCACCCTGCCCGAGCTGCGTCGCACCAGCACGCGCACCCTCGGTGTCGTGGGAGCCGGACGCATCGGCGGAAGCCTGCTGCTGAAGGCGCGCGCCCTTCGCTTCGACACCGCCTTCTTCGATCCCTACCTGCCGCGTGGACAGGAGAAGCTCCTCGGCGCAAGGCGCTACGAGAGCCTCGAAGCCCTGCTCGCCGCGAGCGACGTCGTCTCGCTCCACACGCCGCTCGACGACGAGACCCGCGGCATGGTCGATCGCGGGTTCATCGAGGCCATGCGCCCGGGTGCCGTTCTCGTCAATACGGCGCGTGGCGGGCTCACCCCCGATCTGGATCTCCTCGCCTGGGCGCTGCGCAGCAAAAGGCTCTCCCACATCGCGCTCGATGTACTGCCCGATGAGCCGCCACCGGCCCACCCGCTGATCGACGCGTGGCGAAAGCGCGAGCACTGGCTCGAAGGTCGCTTCGTCGTCAATCCCCACACCGCCTACTACTCGCAGGAAGCGTTTCGCGAGATGCGCACCAAGGCCAGCGAGAACGCGCTGCGCTTGTTCAACGGCGAGCCGGCGTGGAACGTGGTGAATCGCGTCGCACAGCGGGCGGTCAGGCGAACGACTCCCGCTTCACCGGCGGCGTGGTCCGCGGCATGACGATGAACACCGACGCACCGACCGAGCGGGCCTATCGCGCGCTCTTCGATCCGGAGATCAAGAAGATCGGTTGGGCCGCGGGAGGCGCCTTCGATCGGGTCGACGAACTCTATCCCGTCGACCTCACCTATCTCGTCGATCGCGACGAGGAGCGTTGGGGCACCTGGCACCGCGGCGTTCCCATCGAGGGGCCCGACGCATTGGCCATGGAAGACCCGGAGCGCGTGCTGATCATCATCTTCTCGGGCGCCCACCCCGAGATCAAGCTGCAGATCGCGCGCCTCGGTCCCTTCTTCTCGATCACGGGTGATCAACTGCTCGAGTTTCCGCCGCTGCCCGCCCACGCATCACAACCGAGTGAAGACGCCGCCCTCGCCCTGCGCGCGGTTCGCAAAGCGTTTTCGTTCTCGATCCTCTCGCTGAATCGAAAGGAGAAGTTCGCGATCTATGGCGCCGGCGAGTTGGGGCAGCTGGTGTACCGGTTGTGCGAGGAGCGCGACCTGCGACCCGTCGTGATCCTCGATGATCTTGCGGCAGGCCAGGAACTCGGGGGCGTACCGATCCAGAGCGTGTACGAGGGCATGCGGGATCACGCTCCCGGAGTCGTGCTGCTCGCAAGCCTCACGAACCAACAGAGCCTGCGCGACCTCGCCGATCAGGAGCCACGTGCCGTGGCGAACGGCATCCTCGATACCTCGGGGACGCGCCCCAAGCGAATCCACGCGCCTCCGCGTTCGACGAGCCAGGTGCGCAACGAGATCGACGCCTTCTGCGACCAGGCCCGCGAGCGCGATCCCGACTACGCGGGCTATCTCGCTGGCAAGCGTGTGGCGCTGGTCGGCCCTGCCGAAACCACCCTCGGCACGCGCCAGCGCGAACGCATCGACGCCGCCGACGTCGTAGTTCGGCTGAACAGCACGGCGGAGTACCTCCCCCTCTCCGACGAACTCGCGGCCGACATGGGCTCGCGAACCGATGTGCTCTACTTCGCCTCGCGCTTCCTGGCCGATCTCTACCACGACAACCGCGCCGTACTCGAGGCGATCGTCGACGAAGATCTGGCTCGCTACATGGTCTGCGTCGACAACACCTATCTCTATCAGCGCAATCCGGTCGTCGCGAACGCCGTCGATGGCATTCGCGACCTGATCGAAGCGCGCCGCGCGAGCACCGGCTTCGTCCGCTCGAAGGCCACCGCCGAGAGGTTGATCGGTTGGCTCGGCGGTTACGCCGCACGCACCGGCTTCATCGCCCTGGTCGACCTGCTCTCCTACGACATCCGCCACCTCTACGTGACGGGGCTGACCTTCTACCACCGAGGCGGGCACCTGTTTCGAGAAGAAGCGCCGACGGATCTCTATCCCCTGCGCAACCCGACCGGCGGGATCAGCACCCACAACTCGCTTCGCGAGATGGAGCTCATGGTCGAGATGGTACGGGCTTCGGGGGAACGGCTGGAACTCGACGCACCGCTCCAGAAGCTCGTCGCCGACGCAGCACAGCGCGCGGCGCGACCTCCGAGTCCATCAGACGGCGAGGCTTCCGCTGGGCCCGGGCCCGGGGGTCACGGCCCGCCCAACGCCTTCGCCTGAGCCTCTGCGCACGGCCGGCTGCACCATCTCGAAATCGAGCCGCCCCACCCCCGCGATCTGGTGCACGACGCGGCTGCCGAGTCGCACGCGCGACTCCATCGCGCCCGCCGGTGTTCCCGTGAGCACGAGGTCTCCCGGCACGAGGGGCACGACCTGCGAAGCCAGGCTCACCGCCTCGAACGGGTCGCAGATCATGTCACTGGTGCGACTGCGCTGGGTGCAGTGGCCATCGACGTGGGTCTCGATGGCGAGATCACACGGATCGATTCCGCTCACGACGTACGGCGAAAGCGGTGCAAAGCCCGGCAGCGCCTTCGATCGCGCGAGATGGTGATCGCGCTCGTGAACGTTGAAGGTGGTGAGATCGGAAGCCACGCAGAAACCGAGCACACTGGCGCGCGCCTCCTCCACGGTCGCGTCGAAGCAGGCCCGGCCGATCACCACCCCGAGCTCGGCTTCCGCCCACGTGGTCCCCACCCACGACGGAAGCGGAACGCGCCCGGTTCCCGCTTCCCGTCCGCCCACGACCGACGCCGAGTGCGCACCCTTCAAGAAGAGGAGCGGTTCTTCGTCGCGCGCCGCGTCGCCAACGAGGCCGCGGTAGTTGTAGGCGAGCCCGACGACGTTGCGGCCGCAGAAAGGGGTGAGAAAGCGAAGCGGTGCGTCGAGGGGTCTGAAGCGAACCTCCCACGACGGATCGGGCAGGCCCGATCCGGTGTGCAGACAGATCGCTTCGCCCGCTGCGTCGATCTCCGCCCAGCGCGCAACGCCGCGGTGCTCGATGCGCGCGAAGCGGCGAACCGGTGTCTCGGCCATCAACCCGGCTCTCAGGCGGAAAGGGTCGGCGAACCGGGATACGAAACGCGCGTGCGCGCGTCGTAGGGCGTGCGCGTCTCGCTGAAGCCGTGTTCGCGCAGCCAGTATTCGGCCTGACCCACCTGATAACCGAGATCGATGTCGAGCCCGCCCCACTGCTCGAGGGGGTGCACCTGCTGCCCGATCCAGCGGAACGGAGCCTCGCCCAGGTTCTCGTAGTCGAAGCAGCGCGGACGCACGACGAAGGCGGAGCAGTCGACGAACCAGGCGTCGCCCTGGGAATCGCGATCGCAGGTGGCGTTCTCGAAGGATTCGATCGGGACGAAGGGGCGCACCCGCCCCTCTTCGATCTTCCGCGCGCGCAGGGGGCTCCACATGTTGTACTTGCTGACCGTCACGGCGGAGTCGAACTCGGGGTGGGTATCGAGGAAGTCGAAGCCCTGGTCGATCAGGCCCGGCGTGATGGTCACGCCATTGCAGAAGAGCAACACGACGTACCGCGGCTCTTCACCGAGACGCGAAACGATCTCGCGGTAGCCGTGACGGAAGGCATCCTCGGAGAGCGCTTCCTTCGTCGCGAGCTCGGCCGGGCGCTCGATCAACTCGCACCCCTTCTCGGCCCCGTTGCGCGCGATCGCGTCGTCGTCGGTCGAGAGGTAGACGCGATCGATGCGCGAGTTCTGGGCGGCGAGAATCGGGTAATCCATCATCGGTCGGCCGAGCAGGCGCCGGACGTTCTTGCCGGGGAGCCCGGTGCTCCCGCCGCGACCGATCAAGAGTGCAACGTTCATGGGACGACCTCCTGGGTGCGGGGGGACCACCGATCCATTCGTCGTCGAAGACGGAACGCTTGAGTGATCATGGGTTGTGTGATCGCTTGCGGGTTCGAGATCGCACGAAGGGGTCTGCATTCTCGCGATGCATCCGAGAAGTGAACTCGGGAGTCTTCCGGATGGCGCGACGTGCCCGGCTCCTCGACAATGCGGCGTTCATCACCCCTCCCACTGCCGAGTCGAGGACCGTCTGGGATGGGGAATGCGGTGGCTGAAAAGGCGAAGGACGAGTTCCGCATGGATGGCCACAAGTTGCTGTGGCATCTCGATCGAGTGGCCGCCTGGCAGAAAGGCGAACGTGTCGCCCCGCTCCACATCGACATGGGGATCACGACCGGGTGCAACATGGCGTGCACCTACTGCTACGGCGTGATCCAGGGTCGTGCGGGTTACGGAACCGAAGACCCGCGCGGGATCCTGGCGCTACCGAAGGACGTCGTGCTCGACACCTTTCGCGACGCCGCCGAAGTCGGTGTGCGTTCGATTGCATTGATCGGAGAGGGCGAGAACACCCTGCATCCGCAGTTCTACGAGATTCTCGAAGAGAGCGGTGAGATCGAAATCGATCTCAGCCTCGCGACCAACGGCGTGCGGATCCCGGATCACGGTGTCGAGACCCTATTGTGGCGGCTCTCGTGGCTGCGCGTGAACATCAGCGCAGCCAGCAACCAGTCGTTCCTGAAGATCCACCAGATCCCGCAGTTCGAGCGCGTGGTCGACAACGTGCGCAAGCTCACGGAGACCCGCGAGCGCCTGGGGATCGAGTGCGCGATCGGCCTCCAGATGGTCGTCACCTACGACAACGTCGACCAGATCGTGCCCCTCGCGAAGCTCGGCCGCGAGCTCGGTGTCGACTACTTCGTCGTGAAGTCGTGCAGCGACACGCCCGAGGGCGATCTCGACTCGCCCAACGCCGACTACCGCGAGATGGAGCAGATCTTCCGCGAAGCCGAGTCGCAATCCCACGGCCCCTACAACGTCGTGATCAAATGGGAGAAGCTCGGCAACGCGGGTTGGAAGGACTACCCCGTCTGCTTCGGCACCCAGTTCATCCTCGCGCTGAGCGGAGATGGATCCCTCTTCCCCTGCGGCCACTGGTTCGACGTGCGCCGCGACGAATTCATCATGGGCAACGTCCGCGAGACCCGCTTTCGGGACATCGTGGCGAGCGAGCGTTACTGGGAAGTGCAGAAGAAGATCCAGACGGTCGACGTGAATCGCGACTGCGAATCCAACTGCCGCCAGCACTACATCAACCAGTTCCTCTCACCCCTCCGCACCCCACCCCCGCACAAGAACTTCATCTGAGGCGGGGATGCGGATTCTCTTGCTCGGAGGTTCGGGGTGCCTGGGCACCGCCTTCGCCGCAGCGGCGGCGTCGCGCGACATCGAACTCGTCGTCCCGACTCGCGGCGACTTCGATCTGCTCGAGCGCGACGAATTCGAAGGTCGCATCGATGAGGCGTGCGTCGACGCAGTCGTCAACATGACGGCCTGGATCGACATGAACGGCTGTGAAGCCGATCCCGAACGCGCCTTCGCCCTCCACGCCTCGGCACCCCTGGCCCTCGCCAAGGCCTGCGCATCGTTGAAGCTTCCGCTGCTCCACGGCAGCACCCACGCGGTCTTCGATGGAAGGAAGAGCGGGGTCTACCACGAAGACGATGTGCCGAACCCCCGCAACGTCTACGCCGCCTCGAAGTACGCCGGCGACGCTTTCGTGGCCAACCTCGCCCCCGCCCACTACCTGGTGCGCTTCCCCATGATGTTCGGCGCGCGACGCAATGCGGGGGCCGGCTTCGTCGAAAAGTTGCTCGGCTGGTTGCAGGGGGGAAGGGAGGTTCGCGTCGCGCGCGACAAGTTCGATTCCCCCACCTGGGCCCGGGACGCCGCCGCGCGCTGCCTCGCCCTGCTCCTCGATGCCGAACCCCATGGCACCTATCACCTCGCCAGCGCGGGAAGCTGCAGCCTCTTCGACTTCGCGAAGTACGTGGCCCGCGCAGTCGGGTCCGATGCCGAGGTGGTCCCGGCCCTCGACGCCGAGTTCCCGTGCGCCGGCTTGAAATCCCTGAACGGCGCCCTCGCCTCGAAGCGGATCGCTCCGTTGCGAGCCTGGCAGGAAGGCGTCGATCTCTACCTGGAGGAATCCCGTGCATAAGGTCTTTACCCGGCGCAGCTGCGCGCTCTGCGAGTCCGAACAGATGCGCACGGCCATTGCGCTGCCGGGCTTTCCCGACGTCGGGATCTTCACCGAACCCGACGACGAGGCGGTCGTGCGCCGCACCGACCAGGCGCTCGAACAATGCGCGCTGTGTGGGCATCTCCAGCTCGCGAACGTGATCTCCCCCGAGGAGATCTACGAAGACGACTACGCCCATCGCTCGTCGGCTTCGCACCTCTCGCGACCGGCCGCCGATTGGTTCGTCGACTACGTGCGCGATCTATCGCCAGGGCACCGCTACCGACAGGCGCTCGAGGTGGGGTGCAACGACCTGATCCTGCTCGAGCGACTGGCGCCGCTGGCCGCCTCGCGCGCGGGGGTCGATCCGATCTGGAAGGATGCGAGCCCGCCGGGGCTCGGCATCGAAGTGATCGGCGACTACGCGGAGAACGTCGACTTCGATCGCGAGCTCGCCCAGGCCCCCGACCTCGTGATCTCGACCCACAACCTCGAACACATCGTCGACCCCGTTGCCCTGGTGCGGCGCCTGTTGCGCAGCGCCGCCGACGACGCCCTCTTCGTGATCGAAGTGCCCGACGTCGACGCGATGATCCGCAACCGCCGCTTCGACCAGATCTTCCACCAGCACCTCCACTACTTCGGCCTGGCTTCGATGCTCGAACTGCTGCGGCGCGCGGGGGGCAGCTACGTGGGCCATCGCTACAACCCCGCGAACTGGGGCGGCACCGTGGCGGTCGCATTCCGGCGCGGCGAACCCGCCGCGGCCCTTCCGGAGACACGGCCACCCGATTTCGACGCGCTCCAACGGCAGTACCGCACCTTCCGCAACCAGATGCGCCAGTTCGCAGAGCGTCTCTGGCAAGTCGAACCGCCGCTGGTCGGCTACGGCGCCGGGCAGATGTTCCCGAGCCTCGCCTATCACCTGGGGCACCAGGCGAGCGACATCCCGGTGCTCTCGTGCATCGTGGACGACAACCCGCAACGCGCCGGCCTGCGCTACGCCGGGTTGTCGATTCCGATTGTTTCGTCGCTACCCGAGACCGACTGGCAGGAAACCGCCGTCGTCATCACGGCCCTCGACGCGATCGATGCGATCCATCGCCGCCTCGCCGACATCGGGCCGCGCGCCATCCTGATTCCGCCGGTCGGGCCGTGGTCGTCGTTTTCTTCGACCTCGTCCTCGACCCAGGCACGTCAGGGATTGGGTTCGCGCCAGATCCCACCGTTCCAGGCTTCGACCACATAGTCGTCGCCCGCGCGACCGCGACTGGTGGGATACGAGATCGGCACCTTGCCGTGGGGCGTGTCGAGTACGTACTGCGGGATCGCGAAGCCGCTGGTGCGCCCGCGCAACTGCTGGAACAACTCGATGCCGTCTTCGATGCGCACACGGAAGTGCGCGGTGCCCGCGAGGAGCTGCGCCTGGTAGCAGTAGTAGGGGCGCACACGCATCGCGACCAGCGCCTCGTTCAATTGCTTCATCGTCTCGGGATCGTCGTTGATGCCCTTGAGGAGCACGCTCTGGTTGCCGACCGGGATACCGGCGTCGACCAGTCGTGTGCAGGCTTCGATCGCCGGCTCGGTGATCTCGCGCGGATGGTTGAAGTGCGTGTTCACCCACACCGGATGATGCTTGCGGAGCCTTTCGCAGAGCTCATCGGTCACGCGGTAGGGAAGCGTCACGGGTAGTCGAGTGCCCAGGCGCACGATCTCGACGTGGGGGATCTCGCGCAATCGCGTGATCAACCAGTCGAGGCGATCGTCGGAGTAGACGAGGGGATCGCCGCCGGTGAGCAGCACGTCGCGAATCTCCGGCGTCCGAGCGATCCAATCGAGGGCTTCGCCCAGTTCGCGTTTCTGCATCGCCCAATCGGGCTCCCCCACCATGCGCTTGCGCAGGCAGAAGCGACAGTAGAGCGCGCATTCGTTGTTCACGCAGAAGGCGATACGATCGGGATAGACGCGGATCACGTTCTTGACGGGAGAGTGCGCGACTTCGTCGAGGGGATCTTCGAGGCCGGCGCTGTCTTCGAGTTCGGCGCAAGCCGGCACCACCTGACGACGCAGGGGACACGCGGGATCGTCGGGATCCATCAGCGACGCGTAGTACGGCGTGATCACGAAGCGGAAGGTGGTGGCGAGCTTTTCGATGGCGGCGAGTTCGTCGGCCGAGGGCGAGATGAACCGAGCCAGCCCCTCGGCATCCCGCACGCGGTTCTGCATCTGCCAGGTGGCGCTCGTCCAGTCCGCCTCGGCGACCCCATCGGGCCGCCTCTCGCTGTTGAAGAACTTCATGAGGCGGCGCACTCCAAGTGCCTGAATTCCTTCGAAAGTCGAATCAGGGCCTCGGCGAAGACCTCGGCCAACAGCTCGGCCGGCTCGCGGCCTTCGAGCTCGGCCTGCACGCCGAAGCTGCCGTCGACGGCGAAGGTCGGAAGCGGGTTCAGTTCGAGGAAGACGGGATGGCCCGGCGCCTCGAGGCGGAAGTCGACCCGGGCGAAATCGCGGCACTCGAACAGTTCGAATACGCGTAGAGCCTGGCGCTGCAACTCGGCTTCGAGTTCGGGAGTGAGCTGGCCCGGGAGTTCATGCTCGGGCTCGGGTGCGTCCGCCGGACGGAGTTCTTCGTGCACACCCGCGATCGCGTGGAGGCCGATGCCCGTCTCCCGATCGAGGGCACGCTGCAACGCGGGCAAGGCCTTCGGCGGATCGTGACCCACGACGCTCACCGTGTACTCGGCCCCCCCGATGAACGATTCGACGAGCGCCGGTTGGCGATAGTCGTGCACCACCCGCTCCACTTCGCGCCCGAGCGCCTCGCGATCTTCGACCTTCGAGGTCGCGCGAATGCCCTTCGACGTGCCTTCCCAACGCGGCTTCACGAAGAGTGGAAAGGCCGCGGGGAGCTTCGCGTGCATGGCCTGCTCGGCGCTCTCCATCACGCACTGCGGCGCCACCGAGAGCCCCGCCGCAGCGACGGTGCGATTCGTCCAGGCCTTGTCCAGCGAGAGCGACAAGGTGAGTGCGTCCGAACCGAAGTACGGCAGACCGGCCATCTCGAGGAGCGAGAGCGCCCAGCCCTCTCGCGTGCGGGGGCCCCTCCCTTCCGCGATCGAGAACGCCACATCGATGCCGCCGAGATCGGCACGCGCCACCCGCTGCAACAGCGCATGGGGCGGACCGATGCGCTCGCAGCGATGGCCGAGCTTCGCGAACGCCGCTTCGATCACCTCGACAGTGCTCTCGGGTTCGTACTCGGCGGCGTGGTCTTCGGGATCGCCGGGTTCGCGCGGGTAGGCGTCGAAGCCTTCGTAGACGATGCCAATGGTCAGGGACATGATCGTGATCCGTTCGGCGCGCGCGACTTCGGAGGACCGCCATCTCGTGAGCGCGGGACGCCGGAGCATAACGCGCACGCGCTCGGCTGTCGCGCTCGAGCAGCGAAGCCACCGCGCGGACGTTCTGCTGGACCTCGACGATCTGCTCGGTCGTGATCGCGGTCTTCTGCTGTCGCGTGAGACTGTCGAGCGTCATGTACATGACGATCGAGAGCAGGGATACGGCGAGCATCAGCTCGATCAACGTGAAGCCGGCGCGTCGTGACGCG
>JANQEL010000070.1 GCA_028278345.1 Myxococcota bacterium | reverse complement strand
CATCCTCCAGCGCGCCGCGGCCGCGCGAGGCGCGCTAGGCCGAAGTTCTGCGGCCGTCCGAACGCAAGTACTCGATTCGCCTGAGGAACACCGCTCTTGACGAGTCGCGTTTCGGACTACGCGGGGATGGGGACGCCGAGCAGCTCGAAGGCCCGCCGCTGGAGGTCCGTTGGCACCGTGAGCTGCTTGAAGGACGGCAGCCCACCGGCGGGCTGGATGGTGTTCTGCGTGAGCGTGGCGAGTTGCTCGAGAAGCCCACGGAAGCGGTACACCGCGTGTCCGTCTTCGGTCTTCTTGCTCTGAGCCTTCTTGTTCGAGCGCGTGGATCGCTTCGCCGGCTTGACGGGGGATCCGCGGCGGGCGGCGGCGCCCGATCGATCGTCTTCCGCGAACAGCAGGGGCGCCCACGCCTCTCTCATGTGCCACTCGACGTAGTAGGCGAGCATGCACAGCAGCACATGGGCCCGGACACGGTCTGCCAGCCGGTGGTGGATCGGCCGGACATGGAGATCCACGCTCTTCATACAGCGGAACGCACGCTCGACCTTGGCCAGGTCCTTGTAGGCCCGCACCGTGCTCTCGGCGTCGAGCACCTTCTCGGAAACGGATGTGCGCAGCACGTAGATCCCATCGAGTCGCGACTCGGCTTCGATCGCCGCCTGCTTGCGCGCGTACGTGAACGCGGTGTCGGTGATCTCGATCTCGAAGTGCTTGGCCATCTTGAAGCGACCCAGGACCTTGCCCACACGGAGACCGATCTGATCGCTTCCGCGAAGCGCCCGCTTCTCGCGCCGCGTCGCCGCGGCGACCTTCTCGAGCTCTTTCTCGGTGGCTTGCAGCAGGTCTTCACGCTTGCGAGCACGCTCCTGGGCGAGCCAGGGGTTCATGCACGCCACCAAGCGCTCGCCCGGGAAGTCGGGATGCTGGATCTCCGCCAGGTCGCGCTCGTCGAAGAGTGTGGGCTGCAGGGGGCCATCCTCCTCGGCGAGCTTCCGAACTTGCTCGGCGCGTAGAGCGCTCACCCAGTCGAGCCCCTGGACCGGAGCCAGCTCTTCGCGGATGCGTGCACTGGTCAGCAGCCCCCGGTCACCGACGAAGACGACGCGCGTGAGCCCGAAGCGGTTGCGCACCTTGTCGATTTGCTCCTTGAGAGTCGTCGGATCGCCGGTGTTGCCCTCGTAGACCTCGACGGCGACGGGGCATCCCTGTGCGTTGCACAAGAGGCCGTAGACGATCTGCAGCGACCCCTTCTTCCCGTCGCGCGAGTGGCCGATGCGCGCCAGGGGGCAGTGGCGACCCTCGAAGTAGCTGGAGCTGACGTCGTAGAGCACCAGCGTGCCATCCTCGAGATGCCGCTTCGCCAGCGCCTTCTCGATCTTGCGCTGACGGGCGCCGAGCCAGTCCATCGCGTCGTAGAGGTCTTCGGCGGCCACCTGCTCGAGACCGAGCATCTCACCGAGGGTGGAGGTGGCGCTCTGGGCATCGAGGGCGCGTGCGGTGGCCAGCTTGGAGTCGGGGGCCGCGACGCGTTCGACGATCAGGGCGATGGCGAGATCGCGCTCTCGGCAGCGGCGTGCCGCGAGCAGACGGTCGAGCCCGAGCTTGCGGACGAGCGCGAGGATGGCGGCCACGTGACCATGGGGCTTGGATCGCGTGATGGCGAAGAGCGCGTCGGCGGGCACGAGCTTGTCGCCTCGCAGAGCGGCGCGGATCAACTCGATCACCTCATCGGGGAGGTGGGAGAGGTTGCCGAGGGTCTCGTTCTTGACCTTGCCGTCTTCGCGGTAAGAGCGTCGGAGAAGGTGGGTCCGGTAGGTGCGCTGCTTGTAGCGGCGCGATGTGGTGACGACGTGGACAGAGCCCCCTCGTCTCGGCATAACCGGGATCGTAGCGCACCATAGGACTCTGGCAACACTTTTAGTGACTACCAATCGGCACTCGGCAACTCCCTCAGGCGCCCCAGATCCTCAATGCGGCCAAGGACTTACTGACGACCAAGACTCGGGGATCGCTCAGAACTTCGGACTAGCGTACATTCGACTGCATACATATACTCGGCTGTATCGACGATCGCCGCCGGGCCGGGCGGGTAGCTACTGCGGAGCCGGCTCGACCAGCCAGGGGGCCCGAGACCTTGTCATCCGACAGCGACGCACTCCACATCGACTTCGGCTCGCCCGAGGCCAAGAAGAACCCCTGGCCCCTGCTCGACCGGCTGCGTCGCGAGGACCCCATCCACTACGTGGAGAAGATGGACCTCTGGCTGGTGACGCGATACGAGGACGTGCGCGACCTCTTCATCGACGAGCGCGTGACCGGAGACCGAAGGCGCTGGAGCCACTACGTGCGGCCGAAGGAAGGCGGCATCTTCCGGTGGATCGACGACTTCGGACTCATGGCCCTCGACCGCAAGGACCATGCGCGACAGCGCAAGCTGCTCGGCTCGGGCTTCACGCCGCGGGGGGTCGAGCGGATGAACCGCCAGATTCGCGAGGTGGTCGATCGCTTCGCCCAGCCGCTGCACGGGCGCACCGGCGTCGTCGACATCATGCGCGAGTTCACGACGCCGATCCCCAACGCCGTCATCAGCGCCGTCACCGGCGTGGCGGCGACCGGGGTCGACGACCTCGAGTTCAGCCGTCTCGCCCAGGAGACGATCCAGGGCTTCTTCGGCTTCGTC
>JANQEL010000069.1 GCA_028278345.1 Myxococcota bacterium | reverse complement strand
GCCTATCCGTCGCGCTCGGCCAGAACTGCGGCAACGTCGCGCACGGCGCGGGGCACGTGGTAGTTGAGGTTCACGTTGGCCATCGACGGCACGACCGGGTGGATGTTGCTGCCGGCTTTGAGCAGCGAGGCGTCCGCATCGTGAAGCGGCTCGCCCTCCATGCCGAACGAGTTGAAGTGCATGGTGAACGTCTTGAAATCGAACTCCTCGACGCTGTGATTCTCTTCGAGCACGCCGAGCCTGCGAAGATCGTCGAGCCAGGTCTCCCGCCACCAATCGGCTTCGAGGGAGCGGTCTTCAGCCTTCGGGAAGGCGAACTCGACCTGCATCAGGGGTTCGTCGGATTCGCGGAAGCGCGCGGGAAAGTAGACGCGGCTCAGCCGGTGGCTGGGATCCCCGATCAGGATCTCGTGGTAGTCGGTCGACGCAGGTCGGTTCAGTCGGAAGCTGCCGACCACTAGCCGGTCGGTCGCGATCTCCTGGCAGGGCACGTCGATGGCCGTACACAAGGCGGGCCATGAGGCTGCCCAGAACACGTGGTCGGCCGCAAAGCGCCGGCCGCCGGCTTCGACCCACTTCACGGTGTGCGTTCCGGGCTCGAGCTCGAGGCGCATCTCCCCTGCGTCGAGCAGGAGTTCGATGCAATCCGGATCGAACTTCCGGGCGAAGCCCGCGGCGAACCCGCCGAAGCCACCCTCCTTCGGATAGAGGATCTCCTGCGAAACGCCGGAGCGCAGCTTGTCGTGGAATGCACGCGATTCGTCGTGCGTGATCTCGCGGCGTTCTGCGCGGGGGAAGAACCAGGGGTAGATGTTCTGCAGCAGCCGTTCTTCCTCGACACCGAACTCGAGATGCCGCGCCTCGCAGGGATACGACGGCAGCACCTCGTCGAAGATCAGATTGGCGAACTCCTTTCCGTAGCAGGCGCCGAGCTTTTCCCGCGTCGGCAGTTCGCTGCCGATGTCGTCCACCAGGTTGTCGGAGGGCAGCATGGCTCGGAGTTCCTCGGGCATCTCCGAAGGCTTGGGTGCGTAGGGCATGATGCTGTTGCGCAGCACGATGGCCCGCTGCAGGCGTACGCGATGGACTTCGCCGTCGGTGACCTTGGTGAAGAGACGCGTGGCCAGCCCCGAACGCTCGTAATCCAGCACGTGCATGCCGTGGTCGAAACGCGTTCCGGCCGCTGTGGTGAACGAACCGTCCACGCCGCCGAGCGTGTGACCGCGATCCGCGAGCACGGCGCGGCAGCCCAGGCTGTTCAAAACATGTGTCGTGACCAGTCCGCGGATACTCGTCCCGATGACCACCGCGTCGACGTGTTCGATCTTTGGCATCGATGCCCCCTCTCCGGCTTGTTGCCCGGCCGCATCAACGTAACTCATTGCGCCCGCCGCGAGGGTCCGGAATGGGCGATCTCACCGCGCAGGGCTTGCCGAGCGCTGCCGGAATCGAGGGCCTCGCGCACGCGGGCGAATGCTCGGCTGCTGGCGGCGAGAGCGCGATCGACCACCTCGTCGGTGTGTGCGTAGGAGGCGTAGAAGCCCCCGGCGGCCAGGAAGCCCTCGTCGAACATGCACTGGGTGTAGAGGGTCATGGCTGCTCGAGATTCGTCGCCGGCGTCGAGCGAGAACGTCGGGAGTGGCGCGATGCCCTTGGTCGCGATCTCGAGGCCGTGTTCCGAGGCGAGCTGCCTCCATCCGGCTCGCATCCGCTCGCCTGTCGCGCACAGTCGCGCCGGAACGTCGTGTTCTCGCAGCTTGCCGATCGTGGCCAGCGCCGCCGTGGGGCCGATGCGCTCGCTCCAGTAGGTGCTGCTCACGAAACTGCGCTCGGCGGCTTCGAGCACCCCGCGTCTTCCGATCACGGCGCCCATCGGGTAGCCATTGCTCATCGCCTTGGCATAGACCGCAACGTCGGGCTCGACGCCGAGTTCCAGGTGCGCTCCACCAACGGTGCGGCGGAAGCCGCTCGTGATCTCGTCGAAGACCAGCACGGCGCCCAGCCGATCGGCCGTTTCGCGAACGTGCTGGAGCCAGCCCGCGGGCGGCTCGCCGTAGCGCGCGGGTTCGAGGACGATCGCAGCCAACCGCTCACCGTGTCGCGCGACGACGGCGTCGAACGTTTCGCGGTCGCAATCGAGAAACGGCACGATCGAGCCGCGCAACGATTCGGGGACGCCGCTCGGATCGATGTCGGGCAACAGGTGCGCGTCGAGGGCGTGGCCGTCGACCAGGTTGGCGGCGATGTACCAATCGTGCCAGCCGTGGTAGCCCGAGAAGGCGATGAGATCGCGTCCGCTCGCGGCCCTGGCCACGCGCGCGGCGAGCGCCATCGACTCACCGCCTCCCCGCGTGTAGCGCACCATCTCGGCCCACGGGTGCAGTTCGCACAGCAACTCCGCGAGCTCGACCTCCTCGGGGCCGCTCGGGCTCGCCATGTTGCCGGCGCGGATCACGTCGACGACGGCGCGTTCGACGTCGGGGTCGGCATAGCCGAGGGGGCACGACCCGACCGCGTGGATCGACACGTCCACGAAGACGCGGCCGTCGAGATCCTCGACCTCGACCCCCTTCGCGCGCCTGAAGTAGGCGGGCCATTCGCCCGGCAGGAACAGCTCTGGCCGCTTGCTCAAGAGCTGTGTCCCGCCCGGGATGACCTTGCGCGCCCGCTCGTACAGCTCGTTCGTTCTACCCACGGCGAATCCAGTATGGAGACATTCCGCGCCTCAAGCCAGATGCTCGCGGATGCGGGCGATCCAATGGGCGGTGTCGCCCTGCTCTCCCTCGACGAGGATGAGCTCGGGTCGTTCGAGCAGCAGCCGATAGATGGCGGTGCTGTCAAAATCCGGGTTGGCGGGGTGCAGCGCCTGGTAGATCTGGGAGATCACCTCGTAGTCTTCGCTCGTGTCGAGGGTCCAGCGCAGGGCGGAGAGATCGACCGACTGTGTCACGACTTCCATCTGCGCTCGCTCGCGCACCCAGGTCAACACGTGCTCACGATCATGGGGGTCGGTCGCTTCGCGGTCGGCGCGTTCGAGCAGCTCGCGGGAGACCACCTCCACATCCAGCCCGTCGGGTTGCGTGCGCACGACCGCGTTCGTCACGTAGTCGACCTCCGGCTGCTTCGCGACGAAGGTCTCGATATGTAGATCGACCAGCGCCGGGTCGACGAGTGGGCAATCGCCGGTGAGCCGCACCACGGTGTCGCAGTCCTCGGGAACCGCGCGTACGAAGCGGGACAGCACGTCATCGAGGGGCCCGCGCGCAACCGGGATCCCGGCGGCCCGGCAGGTTTCCGCGAGGGCGTCATCGCTTGCCTCGACCGACGTCGCGACCACGTACGCCTGTGCGCGCTCGACGCGGGCGACTCGCTCCATCATGCGCACGATCGCCGGCGCACCGGCCAGTGGCTTGAGCACCTTGCCTGGCAACCTGGTGCTGCTCGTTCGGGCCTGCACCACGATCGCGACACGCACGCCACTCACGAAGTCGGATCCGCCCAGCTGCGCGGGTCGAACACTTCTCGCGGAATGCCCTCGAGTCGCCGCCCGACTTCGTCGCTGAAACCGTCGGGTAGAGGGCTCCCCACGGCATCGACCGCGCTCTCGATCTGGGGGATCGATTCGACTCCGAGGACGATCCGCCGTGCCCCGCTGCACTCGACCGCGTAGCCGAGTGCAGCCGCGAGCGGATCGAGCGCGTAATCACTCAGCAGTCGGGACCATTCATCGAGCCACCGCTTGGCCTGCGGCAGGTGGCTGGGTAGGCGCTCGGGTTCGAGCAACAACAATCCCTGGAGCAGTGGACTGCGCGCGAAGCTCGCGTGCCCGTGCTCGTTCAGCCGCTGAGCGAATCCCTGCTCGCGAAAGCGCCGGTCGAAGGAATTGAACGGATACTGGATGGCCGATAGCCCCGAGAACGTCAGAGCGGACTCCCCCTCTTCGGGTTCGTAGACAGAGACACCGAAACGCCCGAGATGGCCCGCTTCGCCGTGCTTCACCAGGACATCGACCAGCGTCTGACCGTGTTGGCGAAGGTCGTCGGCGGCGTGGATCAGATAGACATCGATACAGTCGACTCGCAGGCGCTGGCGCGAACCGTCGAGGGCCTGGCTCACCACGTCGGCGAGTTCGTCCGCGGAGAGGTCGGCGTCCAGCCGCGGCAGTTTCGTGCACAGCACCAGGCCCTCGGGCCGCCCGCGACGCTCGAGAAAGGCGCCGATTCGTGCTTCGGCTTCGCCGTAATCCGGTGCGGTGTCGAGGCTTCGAACGCCGAGGGCGAAGGCCCGCTCCAGGATCGCCTCGGCTGCTTCGTCCGAGAGCAGCCCCTCGCGGTTCGCGATGCCGTACGGCAGCCCGAGTTGGGCGGTGCCGAGCGTCAATCGCGACGGCGTGGATGGGATCACGCTCGAGCGCCTCCTTTACCGGGCAGCTCGTGTCCGGAAGCTCCGATCAACGCCAACAGGGTTTCCCCCATGCGCTCCATCGGCGGGTAGGCTCCCGCTCGCTCGAGGCCGGCGCTGGATCGAATCTGCTCTTCCAGTGCTGTGAGGATCTCGCGCGGGTTCTCGGCGCAGCGTACCCATCCCGCAGCGAACTCGGGTTCGTACAGCTCGGCAGCGCGCTGCTCGATGGCGACACTGGGTAGACCCCATGCGGTCGCCTCCTGGATCACGCTCGAGGCTGCTGTCAGGTGCGCATCGGCTTCTTGCAAGAGCAACGGCAGGGGGAGATCCGTCGGTAGATCGACGTGGGCCCGTCCAGGGGCGAGCTCTTCGCAGAGATTTCGGATCTCGTTTCGCTGAGACTCCATAGTCGGGTGAAGGCGGATCCACCAGGCCCAGTCTTCCGGCGACTCGCGAATCACTTCCCGGTGTGTCGGTGTCAGTCCCGAACTCCAACTGAGTGCCACGAGTATGTTGCGCGACGCCCCCTTGATATCGGCGAGCTGCCGGCGGAACGCAGATGTGAACTCTCGATCCTGTTGCCAGTAGGTGGCCCACGGTTGCCCACCGATCAGTACGCGGTGGTGATCGTGCGCGTGGGACGGCCAGCCGGAAACGGGTTGGCCATCTTTCTCCGTCCAGCACCAGAAGAAGTCCGGCAGGAGTTCGTATCCGGTCTTCGGAAATCGGGTCCAGCCGTCGTATGCAGGGTTCAACCAGGTCACCCCGTGTTGAACGTCCACGGAGCGGATGCCGCGTCGAGCCGCAGCGAGGCAGAAGGCCATGTTGACGATGCTGTAGTACGCCGTGCAGAGCGCGACTTCGGGCTGGGCGCGATCGAAGACGGTTTCGAAGTAATCCGCGATCTGGTTGATCGCTCGCACGCGATCGACGAGGCGCCAGCGTTTCGGGAAGCGGACCGAATCCGGAGCACCCGAGGCGCGAAGTTCGTCCCGTGCGGTTGCGGCGAGATCGTCATAGCCTTCGAGGTTCAGCTCGTAGTCGGGAAGGCCGCGTTTGTCCGCTTTGGTTCTGGTGTAGACCGAGGGGCGAATGAGGAGAGCGGGGCGGTGCCGCGGGACGCGATAGGACACGCGGTCGAGGCGGTACTCGAGCTGGAGCGTCGATAGGGAGTGCTGCTCGAGGAAGTCGGCCATCGGGTCGAAATGGCTGTCGTACCACTTGCGCCCGAGCCGATGTCGGGCGATCGGGTAGCCGAGGAACACGGCGTTGGCCCTGGGTATGTGACGTACGACAGAGCGGGCATCGCGCGCGCAGGCGGCCGCCGAACCGGCCAGTTCGACCCACCGTTCGAGCTTGCTCGGAGCGGACGAGCGGGATCTCGTGCTGCTCGCCGCGATCATCTTTGCACCCATCTTGACCCGCAAATGCGGCCAGATGTGTATGCCGTCGACGTGCCAATCCTCGACGGGGTAGCGGCTTTCCCACTCGCGAAGCGTCGCGATGACGTCGCGGCCTTCCACGCTACGCGACTCGTGCGCGTGCGCCGTAGCGGCTCTCGCAGGGTTCGTTGGATTCGCGAATGCTGCCTGGGAGGTCGCGGCGCGTTTCGACGCCGAACGCCTCTGCGTATCGATCCGGAATCTTGCACGGATCGAAACCGTACAGTCGGGCATCCTTCGCGAACTCGTCGAAGCCCATGCTCTCGCCTTCCTTTGCGGGCCCGAGGTTCAGAAGCAGTGTTCGCCCGAGCAGTGCGAGGAGAGCGCATGACGAGTTACGGAGTAACCACTCAGATCGGATCTTTCAGAACGCGCCCAGTACCACAGATAGTGGGGTCGCGCGTCGCCGGAGGGAACGAGTTCGGGAACGAGTTCCGCGGGATCGAAGGCGTGGGCTGCCCCCGGATGCAACGGGACATCGGCGCGGTACACCTCTCCCTTTTCGCTGAGAAGCCAGACCTCCATGCCCTCGGCCGATTCGCCCTCGGGGTCATCGAACGTCAGGCCCACGCGCGAGATCAGGTTCTCGTGGACTGCGCACTGACCCCAGACGAGCCCGGTCTTTCGGGTCGGCTGGAAGTGGTTCGGATTGCGCAGCGAGATGGCGACGCTGGCCTCGAGCGGGCTGCGATCATGCGGATCCGAGTAGACGATCTGGTGATTGAGCCGCCTGGGCATCCCGCCGGATGTGGGCCAGGTCCGGAACCGGAAGGCGACGGCGCCAGCGGCATTCACGCGCTCCAGCACCTCTTCGACGGAGATGTCGAGCACGTTCGCTGACGGTGAGCAGATCGCTTCGCATTCCGCCTCGGCGAGGAGGCGACCCTGGCCGTCGTAGAAATCGATGCCCGTGCGGAGTTCGCACGGTGAGAAGATCGGATAGACCCGGACACTGGCTCGAAAGCCCTCGAGGATCGGATACACGCGCGCCGAAGCACGCCCGTCTTCACAGTACTCCTTCAGATTCGAGCAATCGTAGAAGCTGTGGTTGGCGGCGATGGCTCCGTCGCGGCGGGAGTGCAATCCAGCCAACATGCGACCGTAGAACATCGGCTGCTGCGGTTGTTGGATCGTCAGGACGGCGGGCCCGCCCCGAAACTCGTTCCCGAAGACATCGGCAATCGAGATCCATCGGTTGGTGAGTCGAGGCATGTCGAGGGAAATCTCACGCTCGAGCGACAGGTCCGGGGTCCTCAACTCGAGTGACATCGTCCCCCGACAGGCCGTCGGGCCGCTCGTGAAGAGGGCGAAGGTATCGATCTCGTCGTCGACCCTCACGTCGATGGAGGCCTCGCTCACGTGTTCCGCGTTGATCGCATCGTCCTCGAACACGTCGTTCAACACCCGGTTATAGGAGTGCACGGAGTTCAGGAAACTCGAGCCGCGGTGGTTGACCATGGCCGCGGGGAAGGGAATGAACAGATTGCGGGAGCTGAAGAACTCGACCATGTAGTTGTCGGCCGTCTCGCCCGCGAGTTCGCTCAGCTCGAATGTATAGACACGCGGTTCCGTGACTTGCTCCGTGCGCGACGAGATGACGGAGCCGTCGAGGCCGATGGCCGTGATGCGACACGCGACATCTTCGTGACCCCGCTTCACGAGGAAATGGTTGGAGAAACTCAGATCGACCGAACTGCCGGGAAGCACGGCTGCGAGGTTCGGAGCAAGCAACGACGCGCGGTGAACCGTGTTGCTTTGCGAGTCGGCGTGATAGCTGCGGCGCGTGGCTTCGGTTTCTGCGATGGGCTTCATAGGCGCCTCAGATTGGGCTGCTATGGTAAGTCCATGCCGCGCTACTGCAACCAATGTGTACTACCCGAAACGCGTCCTGGCGTGACGCTCGACGCCGACGGAGTCTGCGCGGGTTGTCGAAGTGTGGCATCGAAGCGCACTGTCGATTGGCAGGCTCGCAGTGAGGCGTTCGAGCGCGTCGCCGAAGCGGCCAGGAGCCGGGGGGCGCTGTACGACTGTGTGATCCCCGTGAGCGGGGGCAAGGACAGCTTCTGGCAGGTGGTGACCTGCCTCGAACACGGACTCAATCCGCTGTGCGTCACATACGCCCCTCCGTTTCGGAACCAGCTTGGCGAGGAGAACCTACGACGCCTCGTCGAGATCGGTGTTCACCACATCGACTTCCGGCCCAATCCCAGAGTCGAACGCGCGTTCCTCGAACGCGCCTTTCGGGAACGGGCGATGAGTGGTCTCGTTACCCATATGGCGGTTTTCGCCCTCCCCGTACAGCTCGCGGTGAAGTTCGACATTCCCCTCGTCGTCTACGCAGAGAACTCGGCGGTGGAGTATGGAAGCGAGGACGCCAGCCTGACGGGGGCTCGGCTCGACCGACGCTGGCTCGAGCGCTTCGGGGTGACGGATGGCACGACCGCGGCCGACTGGATCGACGACGTCCAGCTCAGTCGGCAGGACCTGGCCCCCTATTTCCTGCCGTCGGAAGAAGACATCGCTTCCCGGGACATCGACGTGATCTTTCTCGGGCACTTCTTCGCGTGGGACCCGGAGAGGTCGAAACGCACGGCGGAGAAGCACGGTTTCCGCGGGCGCAGCGATGGCCCGGTCGTCGGACACTCCCACTTCACGAACATCGACGACGATCTTCTGCCGATCCACCAACACGCGAAGTGGTACAAGTTCGGCATCACGCGCAGTTTCGATTCTCTCTCGATCGAGATCCGCGCGGGTCGGGTGACGCGCGAGGAGGCCATGGAACGTATTCGTGCGGGGGGTGGTGAGACGCCGTGGCACGCGATCCGTCTCTTCTGCGACTACGTGGGCATGTCGGAGCACGAGTACTTCACGATTCTCGAGAAGTTCCGAAATCCCGAGATATGGTCGCGACGCGATGGGTGTTGGGTCATCGAGGATTTCCTCGTTCCCGACTTCCCCTGGCCCCAGGACACGGTCTAGATGCATGTGGAACTGAAGAGCCTCCTCGAATCGATGGAGGCCGACATGTCGACGGCCGACGCACTCTACCAGCCGACCTATTACTGGAAGATCTGTGTCGACAGAATGAGGGCCGAACTCGAGCAGCACGGCATCGAGGGCTTCCGGTCGCTGCCTTCGGCGCTCGCGCACGTGGTACCGACCTACTTCTTCGCCGATCTCGCTTCGGACCAGGAAGCGTTTGCCGCACTGTCGTCGAAGCTGCACGATCAGCTTCCCGAGCGCGAGAAGAACCACATCTGGTTGGATGACTTCCTGAGTGGTCGCTCCCAGGCCATGGCCGACTACCGCACCCACATCGCGGGCGCGATCGATCGGCGTCCCTTTACCCGGGACGCGAGCGAGAGCGATGTCGGCAAGCCGATCGGCCAGCTCGAGGTGGATGGTCGGCGCTATAGCCGGTCGATGCTGAACTACCTGCTTGGTCTCGACTTTGCGAAGCAGTGTGTGGACGATCTTCCGGTCGACACGGTGCTCGAGATTGGCGGCGGCTTCGGAACGCTCGGCGAGATCCTTCTGCAGGACTCTAGAAACGACTCCTTCTACATCGATGTCGATCTCCCGACGACTGCGCTCTTGTCGACCTACTATCTGCGCCAGGTATTCGGCTCTGACCGGGTAGCGGCGTATGACGCTACACGGGAGACCGAATCGATCGATATCGCCAGGGTGCGGAAGGCTCAGCAGGCGATGATCCTGTGTCCCTGGCAATTGCCGAGGCTCGTGGGCCAGGTCGACCTCTTCGTGAACTTCATTTCGTTTCAGGAGATGGAGCCCGACGTCGTGGCGAACTACCTGGCGCAGGTCGACCGTCTTGCCGCGAAGTACGTGCTGCTTCGCAATATCCGCGAAGGAAGGGAAGTGGCCCGCGAGAAGGGGGCGCTCGGCGTGATCGACCCCGTCACGAGCGGCCACTACGACGAGATGCTGCCGGGCTACGACCTCGTGGATTGCAATGTGATTCCATTCGGCTTCGCCACGGTCGACGGTTTCCACTCGGAGCTACGCCTCTTCGCGCGCCGGGGATGATCGCGAAGATCGCCCTGCCCGGCGGCCAAGCGGCCGGGTTCGCGCTCGGCTCCAGGTGCTCAGTGTGGTTATCCCCTTTCGGAGCGCTAGACTGCCGCTTTCGTGGGGATATCGCTGGAGCGATACCCCCAGGGAGTATGGATGAGAGCCGGTCGCGCCGATCGGCTTGGGAGTACGAATGGCTGAACTGATTCTCGACGGCATAAGGGTCGGGAGAGATACGCCCGCCTACGTGATTGCGGAGATCGGTCACAATCATCAGGGTTCGATCGAGATTGCCAAGCAGCTGATCGCCAAGGCCAAGGAGTGCGGGGCCCAGGCCGTCAAACTGCAGAAGCGGGACAACCGCTCGCTCTTCACCCAGGAGATGTTCGACCAGCCGTACGACAACCCGAACAGCTACGGCGCTTCGTACGGGGAGCACCGAGAAGCCCTCGAGCTCGGTCGGTCCGAATATCTCGAGCTTCGCGAATTCTCGAAGGACCTCGGGATCGCGATGTTCGCCACCCCCTTCGATGCCCGGAGCGTCGACGTGCTGGCCGAACTCGAAATCCCCTTCTACAAGATCTCGTCCGCGGATCTGAACAACACGCCGCTTCTCGAGCGGGTGGCACAGCAGGGAAAGCCGGTCTTGATCAGCACGGGTGGTGGTGGGTTGGGCGACGTCCGCCGTGCCCACGACACGATCATGAAGATCAACCAGCAGCTGTGCATCATGCAGTGCACCGCGAGCTATCCGGTCGAGCCCGAAGACATGCACCTTCGGGTGCTCGAGACCTACCAGCGAGAGTTCCCCGAGGCCGTCATCGGTCTCTCCGATCACTTCAGCGGCATCTGCATGGGAGGTCCGGCCTTCACCCTCGGGGCGCGTGTATTCGAAAAGCACTTCACGCTCAACCGAGCGTCCAGGGGGACCGACCACGCCTTCTCCCTCGCACCGAAAGGTCTCACCAACTTCGTGAGGGACCTCGAGCGCGTCCGCGTCGCACTCGGCAGCTCGGAGAAGCGACCGCTGCCGTGCGAGCAGAAACCGCTTTCCAAGATGGGAAAGAAACTGGTGGCCGCGCGTGGCCTTCCTGCGGGTCACGTGCTGACGATGGATGACGTCGCCATCAAGTCACCCGCCGACGAGGGTTTGCCCCCGTACTACCTGGACGAAATCGTCGGGAAGGTCATCAAGCGTGGGCTTCAGGAGGACGAGGCGCTCACGCTCGAAGATCTCGGCTCGAAGTGAGCGGCGGGCTCTTTTCGCTCGAGGGTTGCACGGTGATCCTGACCGGCGGCTGCGGCCAGCTGGGCCGCCAGTTCACTCGCGCACTTCTCGGCCACGGCGCGCGTGTCGCGATACTCGACGAGGCCGCCGGTGACGAAGCGGCGGTGGCCGCCGGTTTCGGCGAGATCAGCGAGCACCCCGACCTTCTCTTCGTGCCCGCCGACGTGACCGATCGGTCGTCCATCGAGCGGGCTCTCCAGCAGGTCGAGCAGCGGTGGGGTCCTCCCCAGGGTCTGATCAACAATGCGGCCCTCGACTCTCCGCCAAGCGCTCCGGTTTCCGAGAACGGACCCTTCGAGACCTACCCCGAGGGCTCCTGGAACCGCGTGATGGATGTCAACGTCGGCGGCGTGTTGCGGTGCTGCCAGGTCGTGGGAGGGCGGATGGCCGAGTGCGGTGGTGGATCGATCGTCAACATCGGATCCATCTACGGCCTCGTGTCACCGGACCAGGGCCTCTACACACACATGGCGACGGACGAGGGCCCTTTCGTGAAGCCGGTCGCCTACGCGGCGTCGAAGTCGGCGCTTCTCAACCTGACTCGCTATCTGGCCACGTACTGGGGCGCGAAGAACGTGAGGGTCAACACACTGACCTTCGGAGGTGTCTTCAACGGCCAGGACGAGCAGTTCGTCGAGGGCTACACCGCGCGGGTACCGCTGGGCCGAATGGCCAACGAAGACGACTACAACGGCGCGATCATCTTCCTGATGTCGCGCGCTTCGGCCTACATGACGGGCTCGAACATGGTCATGGACGGAGGGTGGACCGCTTGGTGAGCCAGATTCCGCAGACGGTCCGCAACTGGGTCGCGGGCAGGGAGGTCGATGCAGCCGACGGGGCGACCCTGGCGAAGCTCAGCCCCGCGGAGGGGTCGGAGCTCTGCCAGTTCGCACGCTCGCGAGCGGCCGACGTCGACGCTGCGGTCGCCGCGGCCAGGGGTGCCTTCGCCGAATGGGCGGCCACGACGCCCGTGCGACGCGGTGAAATCCTGCGCAATGTGGCGCTCGCGATGCGGGAGCACCGCGACGAGTTGGCGCACGTCGTCGCACTGGAGACCGGCAAGGCGCCGAGCGAAGCCGCCGGTGAGACGAATGCCGCCTTCGAACTTGGCATGTTCATGGCCGGTGAGGGAACCCGACTCTACGGACGCACGACGACGAGTGGCGTTCCCGGCAAGCAGGCCTCCACGATTCGCCAACCCCTCGGCGTCGCGGGGTTGATCATCGCGGCCAATACACCCATCGCGAATGTCGCGTGGAAGGTCTTTCCGGCTTTGATCTGTGGCAATGCGGCGGTATTGAAAGCCGCCGAGGATACGCCCGCGACTGCATGGCTGTTCGCGAAGCTCGCTCACCAGGCGGGTTTGCCTCCGGGCGTGCTCAACGTGATCCAGGGGCTGGGAGAGGAGGCCGGCGCTCCGCTCGTTTCTCACGACGACGTGGAAGTGATCAGCTTCACCGGCTCGACGCAGGTCGGGCGTCAGGTGGCCAGCGTGGTCGGCGAACGCCTTGGCCGTGTCTCGTTGGAACTCGGTGGCAAGAACCCCCTCGTGGTGTGTGACGACGCCGACCTGGAGCAGGCTGCAGACTGGACGGTTCGCTCCGCGTTCAGCAACGCCGGCCAACGCTGCGCGTCCGGGAGTCGCGTCATCATCTTCGACAGCGTGTACGAGCCGTTTCGGGAGATCCTCATCGCGAAGACGAAGGCGCTCTCGGTGGGTCCGAGCGACGGAGACGATCTGGGTCCGGTCATCAACGAATCACAGCTGAACAACATGCTTCGTACCCTCGAAGGAGCGAGAGCGGCTGGGGCAACGATTCTCATCGGTGGCGAGCGGCTCACGGGGGAGCGCCACGCCGGGGGTTTCTATCTGGCCCCGACCCTGGTGGAGCATGCGAAGCCGGATGCGGAGATTTCCGCATCCGAGCTATTCGGCCCCATCGCCTGCCTGTATCGTGTTGCGGACTTCGGCGAGGCGCTGGCGCTCGCGAACGATTCGCCGTACGGGCTCACGGCATGCATCCATACCCGGTCGGTGGACCGGGCCCTTCGCTTCACGCAGGAAGTCGAGGCCGGCGTCGCCGTCGTGAACGGTGGCACCTACGGAAGCGAGCCCCACATGCCCTTCGGTGGTGTAAAGGCTTCGGGCAACGGTTGGCGTGAGCCCGGCACCGAAGCGTTGGACGTCTACTCGAATCTCAAGGACATCTACCTGTGCGTGGATTTCGATCGCGCCTGATAGGGGTAGATAGGAGCACGAAGCCATGATCGAAACCCGCCCTCTGCTAGGCGTGATTCCCGTCGTACAGACTCCGCTGCGTGAGGATCAGAGCATCGATGTCGATGCGATCCACCGTCACTTCGCCTTCTTGAACTCGACGGAGGTCGGTGGCTACTGGGTGCTCGGTACGGGTGGAGAGGACATGAACCTCACCTACGCCAAGCGGCTCGAAGTCGCGCGTGCCGCCACCGAGGCCAACAATGGCCAGAAGCCATTGGTACTGGGCGCCGGCTTCTATTGCATGGAGGACATCAAGAACTTCATGCGCGAGACCGAAGGGCTCGAGTTCGACGCGTATCACGTCATGCCCTACCACCCGTTGCTGAGTTTGGGTCGGTTGGACTGGTTCTACCGAGAACTCGCCGACCATGCGTCGAAGCCACTCTGGCTCTACACCTCGGCCAACTGGGCCCGCCCCATCACACCCCAGTTCGTTGCCGGGCTCCTGGAGCACGAGAACATCACGGGCATCAAGTTCTCGACGCAGAAGACCGCCGATCAGATGAAGGTCATCGAGTTCGCGTCTGCGGGCTTTCAGGTGATCACCGCGGTTGCGAAGCAGTTCTACGCCGTTCTCTGCATGGGATCCAAGGCGAGTACCACGAGCCTGGCCGGCGCGCTTCCCGAGGTGCTCATCGAGCTCTACCAGCTCTTCCTGCAGGGCAAGCACGATGATGCGCTGACGGCCCAGCGCCGACTCAACGCCTTCCTGGGTGCACTTCCGAAGACTTCTCAGGACGACAACTTCCTCGCAGGGGCGGTGGAGAAGTACATCCTGCAGAAGCGCGGGATCTGTGAGCCCTACATGACCAGCTACTACCGGGAGCTCGACGAAGACGAACGGCGGCTCGCGGACAAGGTGCTGCAGGACTACCAGGTCATCCCCGGCACGCGATGACGACGACCCCCAAGGTGCTCGCGGTCATTCCCGCGCGGAGTGGTTCTCGCGGGCTGCCGCGCAAGAACGTGATGCCGCTTCTCGGCAAGCCGCTCATGCACTACGCCATCGGCACCGCGCTCGAGACACCCGGGATCGACAAGGTCATCGTCTCGACCGACGATGAGGAGTTCGCGAAGGTGGCCAACCTCGGGGGCGCGGAAACGCCCTTCCTGAGGCCTCCCGAACTCTCGGGGTCGCGAGTGACGTTGATTCACGTGATGAAGCACGCGCTCGACTTCTACGACGAACAGGGCGTGCACTTCGATGCCGTGCTCTCGGTGCAGGCCACGGCGCCTCTTCTCACGAGCGCCACCCTCGCGAAGATGCTCGAGCTGTTCCGAAGCAAGGAGGGTTGCACTGCAGTCGCCACGGCTTCGCCTATTCGGCGCGGGCATCCGTGGCTCGCCAAGAGGCTGGTCGGCCCGAACGAAGACGAAGCCATCGACTTCGTCGAGCTGCCCGAGGGAACCGTCAGATATCCCCGGCAGATTCGACCGGGTGCCTTCTATTTCAACGGTTGCGCCTTCCTTCGCCACCGGTCGTTGTTGGAAGACCCGGATCCGCCCACCAACGCACTGGGTGGGCGCCCGAGCGTCGTTGTGATCGAGGATGAGGAATCGATTAACATCGACGACATGTTCGACTTCAAGATCGCAGAACTGCTTCAGGCCGGTCGGAGCTGATGGGTATGGACGATTGGGAATACAACGTGCTCGGTGTCTACAACCACGAGCGCAGCGGGAAGCTCGACCCGTACTTCACCTTCATCATCGAGAACCACGATCGCATCGACGGGGACATCGTCGAGGCGGGGGTCTTTCAAGGCCGCTCGATCCTGGCCACGGCTCTCGTCCTCAAGGATCTGGGCTCCACGAAGAAGGTGTACGGATACGACAGCTTCTCCGGTTTTCCGCCCATCTATCACGAACAGGACGACGCAGCGCGCTTCGATGATCTGCTCGCCCAGAAGAGGATCTCGCGCGAGCACCACGACGCGGTGCAGCGGCTGTGGCGTTATCGCTCGCTGGGGCGGAGCGAGCGTCCCGATGCGAAGACGATCTCCACGTCAGGCGATTTCTCGGATACCACGCGTTCCCTGCTCGAAGAGAAGATCGAGTTCCTGGACCTCGGTAGCTGGATCGAGATCGTCGAGGGCCCCTTCGAGAAGACGATGAGCAACGGCGAGGGGCCGGAGCGGATCATGGCCGGCCTGCTCGATTGCGATCTCTATCGGAGCTACGAGGCCGCCCTCCCATTCGTGTGGAGTCGACTCGAACAAGGCGGTTACCTGTTCCTCGACGAGTATTACTCCCTGAAGTTCCCCGGTGCGCGCATCTGTTGCGATCAGTTCTTCGAGGACCGACCCGACAAGCCCCAGCGGCACCGCACGACGCCCGGTGATTTCGAACGCTGGTACGTCCGAAAGATATACGAGCCCGCAGGCGAGCCCTGATGCCGCGGGCTCTCTATGTGATCCTGATCGAGGAGCGATCCAAGTTCAGGAATCTGCTCGAGTTCGCACGCGAACTCGAGCGGCGGCCCGATCACGAGGTGAGGTTGCTCGTGGCGCCGCACATGAAGAGTCGTCTGTTCGAAGATCAGGTGCTCGAAGACCAGGCGAAGCGCGAGCGCATCCAACTCCATTCCCACAGGCCGAAGGACCCCCGCTATGCCGTGCCACGCGCCAGCACCCGACTCCGGGGGTTGTGGCTCATGGGGCGTCTGCTCTTCAGCCGTCCCGCATCGAGCCTCAGGGGTGAGGCGGGGCGCGCGCCGCTGGCGTTGTTCGTCTTTCGCCTCCTGCTCGCCGCGCTGCGCGATTTCGTCCACTCGCCGCGTGATTCCTTCAATGCTGCAATCGCCTTCGCTCGCGAGCTTCGCGCGGTGCTCGGCAAGTTCTACTATTGCTGTTGCCTCCACCTCGACTGGTCTCCGAGCTGCGTCATCTTCCAGCACGAAGGGGTTCGAACGATCGGCAGGATCTGGACCCGGATCGCCACCCTCGAGCCCGTGAAGACCTGCATGATCACGAGCGCATACCCCGTGCCTCGCAAGCAGGTGCGCCTGCTGAGCACGAATCGCGAGAGCGAAATCGGGACGTTCGTCGGCAGGCTGGTCACCGAGCGATTCCCGCATTGGCGGGTGGACTGTGGCGATACCCCGCGCACGACGGCCCCGATACCCGAAGTGCTGGCTGCGGAGGTCGCGGGGCTCGCGCTCGATCGCCCCTTCGTCCCCAATACCGGCATCGCCGACCTGGTGATCGTCGACAGCCCGTTCATGGCCAAACAACTCGCCGCCTTGAATTGCGATCAGCACGTCGTGGCCGTGGGATCGCTGGGCGATGACCGCCTCTACCGGTCCCAGCAAAGCGTCTCGGAAAGCCTGCGGAAGATCCGCGAACGATACGATCTCCAGCGGGGACGCCGGCTGCTGGTGGCGTCGCTGCCCAAGAACTACTTCCATTGGAATCCGATCGCGGAGTTCGAGTCCTACGAAGATCTGGTCGATTTCTGGTGCCAGCGATTCAACGATCTCGGGAGTTTCGACGTTCTGCTCAGCCCCCACCCCCACATGAAGGCCGCGGGGATCGAGGTGCTGGAGCGCTACCCCCGGCTTCGGATCGCGGAGGAATGGATCGTCGATCTGGTTCCCGCGTGCGATCTCTTCGTCGCGCCGATGTCGACGACCATGAAGTGGGCGCGGCAGTGCGGGAAACCCGTCCTCAACTACGACTGCTACAGCTTTGCCGATTTCGAGGGGCCGGGGGTACTTTCTGTGCACAGCAAGGCGGAGTTCGAAGCTGCGCTCGTGAGATGTGACGACCCCCGGGCGTTCGAGGATCTTTCCCGCGAGGCGGCCGCTCCGGATCCGCAGTGGCCCGCTCTCGATGGAATGGCTTTGGAGAGGATTGTGCGAGTGATGGCCGATCGGCTGGAACTACCCGGCGCAGGGAGCGAGCGATGCTGACTTGCGTTCCCGTCCACGAGATCAAGCGCCTGCTCACGAGTGTGAAGCCGGAGGTCGAACGCCTGGAGCTTCTGGCGGACGTATTCCGTCTGAACGCCCTCTTCATGATCAAACGAGCGGGCTCGGGCCACGTGGGAACGAGTTTCAGCTGCATGGACATCCTCAGCTGTCTCTTCGGCTCCGTGCTACGCGAGCCCAACCTCGAGCGTGAAGCGGGTGGCGTTCTCGGCGACACGTTCTTCTCTTCGAAGGGGCACGACGTTCCAGCGATCTACTCGGTTCTGATCGGCCTTGGACGGCTTCCTGAAGATGGCCTCCATTCGCTTCGCCGGCTGGGCGGACTTCCGGGTCACCCCGACATCCGAACTCCCGGCATCGTGACGAACACGGGATCCCTCGGGATGGGGATCTCGAAGGCTCGAGGCATGGCCCTCGCAAACCGGCTTTCGGGGCACGACGGGCGAATCGTCCTGTTGACGGGTGACGGTGAGCTGCAGGAAGGCCAGTTCTGGGAGTCGCTCCAACCGACCGCCAACCTCGGGCTATCCGAGATCACCGTGATCGTGGATCACAACAAGATCCAATCCGATACCTGGGTGCGGAACGCGAGCGATCTCGGCTCGCTCGATGCGAAGCTCGATTCGTTCGGCTGGGCGGTGGCCCGCTGCGACGGGCACGACGTCCCCGCCCTGCTCGAGACCCTGAGGGGCTTCGAGGCGATCAACGATCGCCCGCAGATCCTGATCGCGGACACGGTGAAGGGGCGCGGAGTCTCCTTCATGGAGCCGAAGGGCAGCGAGGGTGACGGAGGGCTCTACGGCTTTCACAGCGGAGCACCGAGCGACGAAGATTACGCCCGCGCGGTCGAGGAGCTGCGGAACCGGATCGACGCGCGCCTGGAATCGAACGGGTTTGGCAACCTCGAGGTGCAGCAGGTCTCAGCGCAGCCAGGAGCTGCTGCACCGCGCCAGCCGCAACGACTGATCCAGGCCTATGCGGACGAACTCGTTCGTCTCGGGGAAGAGCATCGTGATCTCGTCGTGCTCGATGCCGATCTGGTGCTCGACTGCGGACTGATCCCCTTTCGCGATCGTTTTCCGGATCGCTTCTTCGAATGTGGCATCGCAGAGCAGGACATGGTGTCGATGGCCGGCGGGTTCGCGCTGTTCGGAAAACTCCCCATCGCGCACTCGTTCGCCTGCTTCCTTTCCACCCGACCGAACGAACAGATCTACAACAACGCCACCGAGCGCACGAAGATCATCTACGTCGGATCGCTGGCCGGTGTACTCCCGGCAGGACCGGGGCACTCGCACCAGTCCGTGCGCGACATTTCGGCGTTGTCGAGCATTCCCGGGCTGACCCTGATCGAGCCCGCAACCGAGGAAGAGACGCGCTGGGCCCTTCGCTGGGCGGTCGAGGAGAACGAAGAGAGCACCTACCTCCGGCTGACGTCGATCCCGGTCGACGTGCCCTTTCAGTTGCCCGGCGATGCGCAGCACGTCATCGGGCGGGGCATCGCGCTACGTGAGGGGAACGACGCCGTCGTGCTCGGCCATGGACCCGTGTTGCTGAGCGAGGCGATGCGAGCGGCAGAGGAACTCGAGGCCGAAGACGGCCTCTCCGTGGGGGTCGTCGACATGCCCTGGCTCAACCGTGTCGACGGCGATTGGCTCGAGGGGCTCGCCAACTCGGCTCGAGTCCTGTTCACCCTCGATGACCACTACACCCTGCACGGGCAAGGGATGGTCATCGCATCGGCCCTGGCGGAGCGAACCCCCGCATCGACGACGCGAGTGATCCGCTACGGGCTCGAAGAGATCCCCGAGTGCGGGACCAACCCGGAAGTTCTCGAGCACCATCGTCTCGACGCGAAGGGCATCGCTTCCCGAATCCGACGAGAGCTCCGAGAAGCCTGATCCGGGACACGAGTCATCGAGCTCCGTCGTCCCTATCCGCCCCTTCCGGTCGTGACGAGCCGCGTCAACGGTCGCGGAAGGTGCGCGACGATCCACTCGCCGACCGGCCGTAGATCGAAGAACACGACGAGCACGAATGGCATATAGAGGAACTTGACGCCGGCGAGCAGATAGTTCGCGACGTGGAAGAAGGTGGTGCCCAGCACGATCGCGACGCGGATCCACTGCTTGTTGACGAAGAGGATGATCGGAAAGCCGAACTCGAACACGAAGGTGGCCGCGCCGATCAGGGCGCAGATCTCGGGGGATTGCGAGAGTTCCCAGCTGAGGACCTTGAAGCTCCACTCGCCCGATTCGAGAACTTCCGCGCCGCCGGATTTTCGCAGCATGAGACGCTGGATGTACTGCCCGTCGAACCACTCGATGCCCGTCGCCCGGACCTTCGCTACGCCCGCCAGTGAATAGAAGAGGGTGATGTAGACCTGCATGGCGCGAATGGGCCAGCTCGCCTCCCAGGCTTCGACACGCCGCTTCAGAGACCTGCGGCCGGCATCGAGGGAGAGCACGTCTCCAGCGCGCGACAGCAGCAGCAGGAAGAGCATGTGGAATGGGATGAGGAGGCGATGGTGGAAGGCGCCCGCCTGGCTGTCCCGAACGCCTTTCAGGTACAGCATGCAAAGGAGCAGCGTCACCAGCGCCGCTCGTGTTCGATACCCTAGAAGCAGCGCGACTCCGCCCGCGATCAGTAGACCGAGCGCAACGAAGGTCACGATCGGGATGTGCCGCTCGATCCCCAGCAGCGAGAAGTACCAGATCGGCGTGTAGTAGTAGAAGGTCGGGCCGAAGAGGTCGACGCTGTGGAGACTGGTGAACTGGTCCCAGACGAAGAACGTGACCCAGATCGCCAGCCATATCCGCAGCCAGCCGAGGCTCTCGGGCGTGTAGCCTCGAAAGAAGAAGCGATCGAGAGGCCTCGGCCTCTCGCTGACCGGGGTATCGCTCACTCGTCGAAGTCCCCGCTCCAGGCTTCGTTCCACCGCCGATCGGACTGCCGTAGCTCCTCGCGATGAAACTGCATCTGGTGATCGAAGTACTTCACGGGCATCTCGGCTTCGACCTGCACGATGAAGCGAGGGTCTCCGGGAGACAGGCCCAGGGTCTTGTTGAGGCTCCTGAACAAACGCCTCGTGTAGGTGATGCGCTCACCTTCCTCGCCGAAGATGAGATTGCGAAACCGGATGCTCAACTCGTCCATCCGCTGCTGGTTCGGGTAGCGATGACTCGGGCCGTCGGTGAGGAAGCCCCGGTTGAAGTAGAGCTTCTTCATGCTGCGTTTCGGCAGGTTGAGTTCTTTGGCTCCGACCTGGCTGCGGGCGCCATCGGCGTGGGTCACCCAGAACCCCGCCTTCGACACCTTTCCGTTTCGGATCCGCACCTCGATCGGCTGCGTTGCGATGTCGCCCGCGCGATAGGAGTACATCGGCATCCAGGTCAACGGAAAGCCATCGATCTGGAAGAAGACCGCGAACAGGACGACCCCGAAGTACGCGATCAACACTCGCCTGACGGTGGCCCTGGACATCGGCGAGAAGTCTAGCCCCAAGCGATCTCCTTGGGTCGATCAGGTCGATAGCATCAGCTCGACGACGAAGCGCGCGCCGCCGGTGTGCCCGGCTTCGACGCGAATTTCGCCTCCGGCCGCACACACGAGCTTCTTCGCGATGGCGAGGCCGAGGCCGCCGGTGCGGTCTCGGCGCGTCGAGAAGAAGGGCTCGAAGAGGCGCTCGCGCAAGTCTTCCGGGATGCCGGGCCCCTCGTCTTCGACGCTGAACACGACGCACTCGCCCGCGACCTGCCCGCGAAGGATCACACAACTCGAAGGCGGCGCAGCCTCCAACGCGTTCAACACGAGGTTGAGCACCACCTGACGCAGCGGGTCTTCGCCGATCGCCACACTCGGCAACGCCTCGTCGATGCTCGTCTGGAGCTTCACGTCGCGATAGCCGGCCCGCTTTTCGAGCAACCGGCTGAGCGCCGCGAACACCTCCCCGAGCTGGCTCGTGGCGGGTTCGTCCTCTTCCGCGATCCGCGTGCGCTCCGGCCGCGCCTGCCGCAACAGCGCGTCGAGCAGCCGCTCCATGCGCCCGAGTTCTTCGAGCACCACCTTGCGGAAGTCCTCGGTGAATTCGTGATCGTCGCGGTGGTCGGGCAGGAGCTGCAGGAAGGTCTTCATCGAGACCAGCGGGTTGCGCACCTCGTGGGCGACTTCGGCGAGCAACTCTCCGAGCACCGCCATGCGGTCGAGTCGTTCGAGTTCTTCGCCTCTTTCGCGGTCCACTAGAAGAAGTCTTCTCGCAGTGTGCGCTGGGTGTCGCCGGCCGACTTGCGCGAGGTGGTGGACTCGCTGGGCTCCGTGCCTTCGAGGAAGGGTTGGAAGTAGGCGTCCGAGGTGCCGACGTCGGCGATCAGGCCGTTGGTGCGATCGATGCGCACGGTCACGATCTTCTCGGGCTCCTGGAAGTTGAGCACCGGGCGGCCATCGAGGGCGTCGCGCATGTAGTCGACCCAGATGGGGGCGGCGGCGCGCGAACCGGTTTCGCCCCAACCGAGGATCGTCGAGTCGTCGCGACCGACCCACACGCCGGTCACGATGCCGGGGCTGAAACCCATGAACCAGGCGTCCTTCTGATCGTTCGTCGTACCCGTCTTGCCCGCGAGGGGGCGACCGAGTTCGCGCAGGCGCCAGCCCGTGCCACGCGGATCCTTCACCACCGCCTGGAGCAGATCGCACATCAGGTAGGCGGCCGCCTCGGAGATCACCTGATCGGTCGGGATGATCTCGGCGTCGGGGTAACCGTCGCCCACGTTCAGCACCGGCTCGACGCCGTCTTCGTCCTGCTCGTCGAAGCGCGTGATCTCCTGGTTCTGCAGGTCTTCGAGTTCGAGGGGCTTCAGCAGCGGCGGCGGCTGCGGCCCGAGCGGGATGTCCTCGAGCAGCACCGTGCCGTCGCGATCGAGCACGCGCGTGATGAAGCGCGGCGTCACGCGGCGTCCGCGGTTGGGAAAGACCGCATAGGCGCTCGTCAGCTCCACCAGGTTCACCGAACTCGAGCCGAGGGCGAGGGATAGATCGCGCGAAAGCGGCGACTGGATGCCGAGCCTGCGCGCGTAGTCGATCACGTAGTCGACCCCGATGTCGCGAAAGAGGTGGACCGTCGCGTTGTTGACCGAGCGCACCAGCGCCGCGCGCATCGGCAGCGGGCCGAAGAAGTGGCGGCTGTAGTTCTGCGGGCGCCATACGAAACCCGAAACCGGATCCTCGTAGACGGCGGGGCGATCGTAGAGGGTCGAGACCGGCGTGTAGCCGCGCGAGAGCGCCGCCCCGTAGATGAAGGGCTTGAAGGCACTGCCCGGCTGCCGCAAGGCCTGCGTTGCGCGATTGAACTGACTGCGGTCGTAGTCGTAGCCGCCCACCATGGCGCGCACATCACCGGTGTCGACTTCCATCGAGAGCAGTGCGCCCTCGACCTTGGGCGTCTGGTGGATCGAAACGCGCGCGAGAGGCGGTTTCACGAGCGTCGGTGCCGGCGTTTCGCCTTCGAATAGCTCGCTCACGAAGTTGGGGGCTTCCTCGGCCGGGGGCGGCTCTTCTTCCTCGCCCACCTCGAGCGCCACCAGCGGCTCGCCATCGAGGCGAACGAAGCGCGCGACGTCGCCCACCTCGAAGATCTGGGTGATCTGCTTCACGGGTCGCGGGCGCCGCTTCACGTCGGCTTCACGCGCCCACTCGACATCGGGCAGCGCGGCCTGTCCTTCGACACCGGAACCGAAAGCGATCAGGGCCACCGCGGCTTCGGGGTCGACGCTCAACACGAGGCCCTCGGCGTCCTCGCCGACATCGAGCCCACGCACGACACCCTCTTCGTCGGGCACGAGGTCGTTCGCCTCGGCGAGCTTCTCGAGTTCGGCCGAGAGATCCTCGACCGCCACCCTGCGAATCGGCCCCGCATAGCCGCGTCGCCGATCGTGCGCTTCGAGCCCTCTGCGGACCGAATCCACCGCGGCCCTCTGCAGTTCGATGTCGAGGGTGGTTTCGATCGTGAGCCCGCCTTCGAGCACCTTGTCGCCGCCGAGGCGCTCGAAGAGGTAGCGACGCACCTCCTCGGTGAAGTGCTTGGCCGCCGCGATGTCTTCGTTGCGCACGCGCTCGGCGAGTTCGGGGGGCGCTTCGAGCGAAGCATCGTGGGTGGCCTGGTCGATGATCCCATCCGAGAGCATGCGCCGTAGCACGTAGCTGCGACGGCCTTCGGCGAGTTCGGGGTTCGCGAAGGGCGAATAGGCCGACGGCCGTTGGGGCAAACCGGCGAGCAGCGCCGCTTCCGAGATCGAGAGCTCCGAAGCCGGCTTGCCAAAGTAGGTGCGCGCCGCTTCCTGGATCCCCCACGCCCCGCTGCCGAAGTAGATCTGGTTCAAGTAGAGGTAGAGGATTTCGTCCTTGGTGAAGTGCTGCTCGATCTTTCGGGCGAGCACCATTTCTCGCAGCTTGCGCGAGAAACGCCGCTCCGGTGAGAGCAGCATCTGCTTCACGAGCTGCATGGTGATCGTGCTCGCGCCCTGCTTGATGCCGCCTGCGCGAATGTCCACCCAGGCTGCACGCACGATCGACACCCAATCGATGCCGGCGTGTTCGAAGAACTTGCTGTCTTCGGCGGCCACGAAGGCGAGGCCCACGTGGTCGGGCAGTGAGCCGATCGGCGCGAGCTCGCGACGTTCGGTCGCATAGGTGCCGATCAGGCGACCCTCGTGATCCAGCACGCGGCTGGTCAAGGCCGGCTGGTAGTCTTCGACACTGCGCAGGTCGGGGAGGTCTCGCAAGAAGCTGACGTAGATGAAAGTGGCGCCGGCGCCCGCCCCGAAGGCCAGCAGGAGCACCAGAACCAGCAGGACCCGGACCCCCCCGGACCGGATGAAAGCCATGCGAACTCCAGTAGTTATCCTAAGCTAGCCGACGCGCCCGGGGGGGCGCTAGCACTGATCAGCGCGCCGGGCCCGCGGCCGTGAGAAGGTGCCGCGATCCTCGTTGGCCCAAACCGGTGATGCGCTTGCTGACACCGCCCGGAACGAGGACGTTCGAACGATGACCACCCGCCCCCCCCTCACGATGGCCTTCGTGATGGACCCCGTGACGCAGGTCGATATCGCGGCCGACACCACCTTCGTTTTCATGCTGGAAGCCCAGGCGCGAGGGCATCGGGTGCTCTACGTCGACCCCGCGGCTCTCTTCGTCGACGACGGGCGCGTGGGTGCGCGGGTGACCCCCGTCACCCTGCGGCGCGAGCAGGGCAACCACGTCGATCTCGGCGAGTCGCGCGAGATCCTCTTCGACGACGAGGTCGATGTCGCCTTCCAGCGCAAGGATCCGCCGGTCGACGCGGCCTACATCGCCACCACCCAGATGCTCGGCGTGTGCGAGAAGACGCTGGTGCTCAACGACCCGAACAGCGTGCTCGCATTCAACGAAAAGATCTTCGCCCTGCACTTCCCGGATCTGATGCCCCGCACCTCGATCTCGAGTTCGATCGCGCATCTGCGCGCCTTCATGAAACGCCTGGGCGGCGAGATGATCGTGAAACCCCTCGACGGCAAGGGGGGCGAGGGCATCTTCCACCTGGTAGAGGGTGAAAAGAACATCGCTTCGATCCTCGAGCAGATGACACACTTCGAGAGCCGCCCCGTGATGGCGCAGGAGTATCTGCCCGCCATCCGCCAGGGCGACAAGCGCATCCTGTTGCTCGAAGGCGAGTTTCTCGGGGCGGTTCTGCGCGTACCGGCGGGCGAGGAGGTGCGCGCGAACCTCCACGTGGGCGGTCGTGCCGAGAAGGCCGAGCTCACCGAGAAGGACAAGGAGATCATCTCGCACGTGGGCCCGGTGCTGAAGGAACACGGTTTGTTCTTCGTGGGGATCGATGTGATCGGCGACAAGCTCACCGAGATCAACGTGACGAGCCCCACCGGCGTGCAGGAGATCAACGCGCACGACAGCGTCTGCCTCGAAGCGAGCGTGATCGAGGCCGTCGAGGCGCGGGTGGCGCTCGTGCGCGCGGAGGCCGGGGTGGCGTGATGGACGAGCCGGGTGTGAATTCGGGCGAGAGCACAGGCGATGGCCGGGCCACGGCTGCGTCCGAGACCCCCTACGGCATCCTGATCGTCGACGACGAGGACGCGATCCTCGAGAGCCTCGAGTTCACCCTCGGCACCGAGTACAACGTCTTCACCGCCCACAACGGGCGCGAGGGCCTCGAGATCTTCGATCGCGAGGAGATCGCTCTGGTCATCGCCGACCAGAACATGCCCACGATGACGGGGGTCGAGTTCCTCGAGAAGGTGATCGAGCGCGATCCGCGGGCCATCCGCATGATGCTCACGGGCTACGCCGACATCTCGTCGCTGGCCCGCGCGGTGAACACCGGGCGCATCTACCGCTACATCACGAAGCCCTGGGAGCCCGACGAGCTGCGCATCAACGTGAAGCGCGCCCTCGAATCCTACGCGCTGAGCAGCGAGAACAGCGCGCTCGCGGGAGCGCTCGCCGAGGCGAACGAGCGTCTGCGGGCCGAAAACCTCTATCTGCGGCAGGAGGTGGAGCGCCGCTACTCCTTCGAGGGGATCATCGGCGACAGCCCCGCGATGCAGCGCGTCTTCGAGGTGATGAAGAAGGTGGCGGAGACCGACGCCACGGTGCTGATCACCGGGGAGACGGGAACGGGCAAGGAACTCGTCGCCCGCGCGATCCACTACGCGGGCGAGCGCCGCGAGCAGCACTTCGTGGCCCAGAACTGCGGTGCATTGCCCGACACGCTTCTCGAAAGCGAACTCTTCGGTCACCGCCGAGGCGCCTTCACGGGGGCCAACGCCGACAAGAAGGGGCTCTTCGAGGTGGCCGACGGGGGCACGATCTTCCTCGACGAGATCGGCGAGACGGAGCCCGGCATGCAGGTGCGCCTGCTGCGCGTGCTGCAGGAGGGCGAGATCAGACCGATCGGTTCGTCCGACACCCTGCACGTCGACGTGCGCGTGCTGGCGGCCACGAACCGCGATCTCGAGACCCTCGTCGAGGAGGAGCGCTTCCGCGAAGACCTCTTCTATCGCCTGCGCGTCGTCGAGATCAACGTGCCGCCCCTGCGCGAGAGGCGCAGCGACATCCCCGCCCTCGCCCACTTCTTCCTCGAGAAGGCCAACGAGCGCATGAACCGCGAACTCGAGGGTTTCAGCAACGCGGCGATGGATCTGCTCACCGCCTATCCCTGGCGGGGCAACGTGCGCGAGCTCGAGAACGAGATCGAGCGCGTCGTGGTGCTCGCGGGGGACGAGAAGCAGGTGAGCGTCGAGATGCTCTCGAGCAATCTGCGCGGCGGTGCCGAACCCGCTCCCGTGGCGGAAGGTGCGGGCGACGGCGGTGCCGACGGCGGGGTGATCGAGGATTGGGATCTCAACCTCGCCGTCGACAACATGAAGCGGCGCATGATCGTGGCGGCGGTGCGCGAGGCCGGGAGCAAGACCCGTGCGGCCGAGCGCCTCGGCATTCCGCGCCAGTCGTTGCAGAAGATGATGAAGCGGCTCGGTCTCACCGACGAGGCGATCGGGAGCTGAGCTCGCGGGCGAATTCGTGTAAATTGCCTGCGTGCCCGAGCTGATCAAGACGGCGGATTTCGAGACCCGATTGGGTCGTGTCCGCCTCGCGTCTTCGGAGCGCGGCCTCGCCTATCTCGGTTTTCCCATTGCAAGTGGGCGCGGCTATTCGGGTTGGCGCGAACGCTTCGCACCCGGTTGTCGTTCGCGGCACGACGAAGAAGCCAACGGTGACTTCATCGTGCAGGTGCGCGAGTTCATCGATGGCACGCGAAGGCATTTCGAGATGCCCATCGATCTTCGCGCGACGCCCTTTCAACAGCGCGTGTTCAAGCTCGTGTCCGAAATCGAATGGGGGCACACGCGTTCGTACAAGGAAGTCGCGCAGCTGCTCGGCGACGAACGCGCGGTGCGCGCCGTCGGGACGGCCGTCGGCGCGAACCCGCTGGCCCTCGTGATCCCCTGCCACCGCGTCGTCGGCAGCGGCGGAAAGCTGCAGGGATACGCGGGCGGCGTGCAGGTGAAGGCGAAGTTGCTCGCCGCCGAGCAGAGCGGGCTCGAATCGGGGCGGCTTTTTTAGCGCTGAAGGCTCTTCCAGGCGCGGATGGCTCCTTCTAGCCGCTGATATCCGCGCCGGCTCATTACCAGCCGCGTCGTGCCGATAGAACGAGCATGCCCACGCCCCAGGACATGCTGCGAGAAGTCGTCGCCTTGAACAAGAGGCGCACGACCGAGGGCATCACGCCCATCGAGTATCAGCGTTGGCTCGATCTCTCGGCGAAGTTGCGAAAGGCCTTCCCCGATCATCCGCGACTCGGTGGGCGCGGGTTGACGCAGATCCGCATCGACTTTCGCGACGAGAAGGAACTCCTCGAGTCGACGATGTTCAACATCCGGCCGATCGGGCTCTTCATCAGTACGCCCTTCGCGGCGGAGGTGGGGTCGAAGTTCGGTGTCGTGGTGTTCGTGAAGGCGACGGGCGAGGAGCTGCGCGCCAAGGTCGAGGTCGTTTCGAACAACGTCGGGCCGGGCTTCAGCACGGCGATGTTGGGGATGGGCCTGCGCTTCGCCCAGCGCGATAGCGAACTGCGTGCGGCACTCGAGAAGCTGTGCGCGGAGCGCGACGAGAAGACGACCGGGTAGTTCCTCCCGATTGTCGATCTGCCTTCGCAGGTGGCAGCGTCAACTAGAAGCCACAAGCAGCGTTCAACGCGCTGAGTTCGTCCGAACAACTCGGCGTTCCTCCGAGTTGGCTCATGTTCATGTGTGTTCCCATCTCATCGCAGCTGACACCCGTGATGCATTCGAACCACGCGACGTACTCCTCTCGGCAGGCAGTCGATTTGTACAAACCCAGGGGAGAGAAGCGGCATACCCCGACGCAGCTCGAGTACAATCCATTCGCGATATCGCAGGCGTCGATCTGCTGACAAAGGGCATCGCAGAGATCGCCGATTCCGAAGCAGGCGTTCATGGAGACTTTGGCTTCGTCTTCGCAGCGTCCTGTGATCAAAGTCTCAAAGTACGGTGCGAGGTAGTCGCATGCATCGTCGCCAGCATAATCGGTTCCGCAGTCCAGACTGTCGGCCACGCTGGCCCGGCACTGCACCGAGCGGTCTTCCGCATCTGCCAGCGCCTGTTTACATCGATGCCGGCAGTCTTGCTCGTCAGTCAGACCGAGTGGTGCCAGGTCGCCGCAGTCGCTGATTTCGTCACACACTGAGTTGCAAATAGATCTCGTGCCCCCCGCACCTCCGCACGAGACGCCTACCGCGATCAGAGTGAATGCTGCAGTTGCGAACGCACCGCCTCTCATTCACGCGTCTCCGTTCCTTGTAGGGCAGAATCCGAAAAGAGAGACCCGCGAGCCAACCGAAACGGCCCGCCGTCGATGCCCGTCTTCATCGCGTTTCTTCGGCCGGGAACCACATGCCAGCGGTTTGGCTTCGACGTAGGGGCGGGCTAGTTCGAGGCCGGAAACGTCTCGAGTCTTTCGCGTGATCTTTCGAGCCAACGCGTCTGGGCGGCCTGCTTCGAGGGGTGGGAAGCCTCGGCGTCGAAGCGTCGACTGGCTTCGAGGTAGCGCTGTTTCGCCGCATCGAGCAGGCGGTCGACGGCTTCCTTCGCACGGGCCGCCGCGTCGTCGGGGGATTCGATGTCGATCCGCAATGCGCGGAGTTCGTCGTTGAGCCTTCGCGCTTCGAGTTCGAGCAGAGCGAAGTGCACCTGCTCGTGTTCGAGGGCGTACCGACGTTCGCTGCGACCGAGTTCACGATCGAGCCAGGAGCAGCGCGGGTTCATTCGCGCCCGGAAGGCGGGGTCGAGGATCGCGACCGTCCAGGCGTCGCCCATCTGCACGATATCGAGCTCGAGGCCTTCCCCGCCCGAGATCGCGCCGCAGAAGTAGCCGGCGGTATGGCTGCCTCGTCGCTCGAGGTGGCGGGGAAGCGAGGGGGCACGGAAGTCATCGGCGCGAAGCTGGCGATAGGCGATGCCCTCGCGTGCGATCGTTGCGCTCGCACTGAGCGTTGGAGCTCGCTCGGCGGTGTCGTCGTGCGTCGATGCGCAGGCGAACGCGAACGTCCATGCGAAGGCTGCGCATGCGAGAGCGCGAGCGTGTCGTCGCCCCGACTTCAGAGTGAAACCACGTCTTCGCTGATGTACGCCGCACGTCCCGCGTCGGTGGCGACCAGCCAGTAGCGCGGGTGCGCATCGCTCGGGAAGCGCCACGATGCTTCGTCATCGAAGACTTTCAGAGCGTCGTCGATCGCGACGGGCGTATAGCCGTCGCGCCCCGGCCGATCGGCACCCGCGGGCGTCATCTCGAGACGCACGTGCTCCGCGCGAACGAGTGCCGCGCACGCCTCACGGCATGCGAGCGCCACCTCGCTCTCGGAAACATCGTCCCGGCGACTCGCGATCGCGGGCACGAGTTCGTGCACGCCGCAGCGATCGGTGTCTGCGACACCGATCACGTACGAAGCGATGAACTCGTGCAACGCCACCTGCTAAACCATCGCAAGCGCCTGATCGAGGTCGGCGATCAGATCGTTGGGGTGCTCGATCCCGCAGGCGAAGCGCACCAGCGAATCCGTGATGCCCCACTCCTTGCGCTGTTCCGGCGGATAGTCCCAGAACGACATCGTCACCGGCAGCTCGATCAACGACTCCACCCCGCCGAGACTCGGCGCCTGGTAGGGAATGCGCGTCGAATCGACGAAGCGGATGGCCCCCTGCAGATCGGTATCGATCTCGAAGGTCACCACGCCCCCGAAGCCGCTCATCTGCGCAGCCGCCACTTCGTGGTCGGGATGGCTCGGCAAGCCCGGATACCAGACCTGGCGCACCTTCGGGTGGTCTTCGAGGTACTTCGCCACCGCCATGCCGTTGGTGTTGTGACTCTGCATGCGGATCGCGAGGGTCTTGAGCCCGCGCAGCAGTAGCCACGCGCCGTGGCTGTCGATGATGCCACCCAGCACGCCCAACGCCTTGCGCACGGTTTCGACCTGATCGCGGTTGCCCGTGATCGTGCCCGCCAGCAGATCGTTGTGGCCGCTCAGGTATTTCGTCGCGCTGTGGAGCACGAGGTGGGCACCGTCCTCCAGCGGGGTGTGGTTCACCGGCGTGGCGAAGGTCGAGTCGATGATGACCGTGACCCCGCTTTCGTTCGCCACTTCGACGACGGCCGGCACGTCCACCACGCGCAGGTAGGGATTCGTCGGCGACTCGGTGAAGAAGATCTCGGTGTTCGGCCGGATCGCCTGCTTGAACGCCTCGGTGCTGCCGGGCTCGATCACCGACACCTCGATGCCCATGCGCGAGAGGAACTGGTCGATGAACTGACGCGTGCGGCGATAGCAATCGCTCGTCACGATCAGGTGGCTGCCAGCGGGAAGCAGGGCCATGAAGGTCGTGGTGGCCGCACACATCCCCGAAGCGAAGAGGACCGACTCCTCACCGCCTTCGAGCTCCGAAAGCTTGCGCTCGACCGCGCGCCAGGTCGGGTTGCCGTAGCGCCCGTACTCCTCGCGGTTGCTCTTGCCTTCCTGGTAATCGATGACTTCCTGGCTGTTCTCGAACCAGAACGTGCTGGTCTGATAGATGGGGGTGGTGATCGCGTTGGCTTCCTGCTGTCGCAGCTCGCCCGCGTGCACCGCGGAAGTGGCTTCCCCTCGTTTGGATGGGTTCTTGCTCATGGTTTCGCTCTTCGGTTGATGAGCCGGTCTCGTGAATGTGTTTGCGCGAGCCCCGGCGGAAGCCGGAGTCGTTGCGCAATCTGCCGCCGCCACGGCGCACGAGTCTCGAGCAGACTCATTGGTGAGGGCACTTAGCACGTCGGCGGAGCTTGCGAGTCGCGCGAAACGTGACTCGCCGAGGTCCTCGGGCCTGCAAGCGCCTGAAATCGTCCCGTTGAATTATCGAACCTGGCCTGCGACTGTAGGCGCAGGCCGTCAGCCGGTCAAGCGAACCCCCCGCTACGTCATCCAGCGAGCGACGCGTGCTGTTCGAGCGCATCAAGGCCGCCTACCCCTTCCCCGACCCGCGCGGGGCCGACCCCGCCACGGGGCTGGTCGCGATCGAGGGCGATCTCGCCCCCGAGCGGCTGCTCTCCGCCTACGCCCACGGGATCTTCCCCTGGTTCAACGAGAAGCCGATCCTGTGGTTCTCCCCCGACCCCCGGATGCTGCTGCGCTTCGAGGATCTCCGGGTGAACCGGACCCTGCGCAAGAACCTGCGGCGGCGCCGCTTCGAGGTGCGCCTGGACACCGCCTTCTCGGAGGTGATCCGAGCCTGCTCGGAGGTGCCTCGACCCGGGCAGGACGGCACCTGGATCACGAACGAGATGGTCGAGGCCTACGAGGCCCTGCACGAGCTGGGCTTCGCGCACAGCGTCGAGGCCTTCCGCAAGGGCGTTCTCGTGGGCGGCATGTACGGCGTGTCGCTGGGCAGCGCGTTCTTCGGCGAATCGATGTTCTCGCGCGCGAGCGACGCCTCGAAGGTCGCCTTCGTCCACCTCGTGCGACAACTCGAGGCCTGGAACTTCGACTTCCTCGACTGCCAGGTCCACACCGAACACCTCGAACGCTTCGGCGCGAAGGAGGTGCCGCGCGACGAGTTCCTGGCGCTGCTCGATGCGAGTCTCCAGCGCGAGACGCGTCGAGGGAAGTGGACGTTCGAGCGGGACTTCGCCGAGATCGACTAGAACGTCCCCACCATGTTCAGGAACCAACCGTGATCGTCGTAGTCGAGATCGGTGAGGTCCTCCGAGAAGTCGGTGAAGTTGTACCCCACGCCCACCTTGAAGTGATCGCCGAGGTAGCGGTTCACGGTGATCAGTGCACCGCTCCTACGTTCGTCGAGATCGGGCATGTCGAGCATCCGGCCCTCGACCGTGCCTTCCCAGTGCTCGAACAGCCGCAGATCCGAGCGCAGGATGTAGAGGTGGGCATCGTTCTCGAAGAACTTCGGATCGTCGCGATCGAGGCTCACCTGGCTCGAGCGGTAGGCGTACTTGCCGCCGAGGGTCCAGATCTTCGTGATGTCGTAGCTCGCGTCGAGGGCGAGAACGTGACTCTTCTGCACGAACGAGGCCGAGGCGAGGCCGCTCGAGTTCGCCTGGTCGGCCGTGGGGAAGCTGTAGAAGTAGGTGTACTTCGCGAGGGCATTGAGCCGATCGTTCTCGACCGGGCGGAACGCGAAGCCCACGACCGCCTCGGTGTAGTCGGCGTCGAAGAAGTCGCCGAGGGAGCTGTGGCTCATCGCGTGATTGAACTTGCCGAGCAGCCGCCAGTCTTCGCTCAGCTTGACCCGCAGTGAGTTGCGGAAGAGCCAACTCGTCCGATCGTCGTCGCTCGCGTCGGGGCGTTCGATGTCGTCGTAGCGGAACTCGATGCCGCTCGAGACGGAGGCTGCATCGAAGTGATATCCCACGCTCGCCGAAGCGGCGGTGCGCTCGGTTTCTGCACTCGTGCGGCGATCCTTCAATGTGCCGACTTCGAGGTTGGCTCCGACGCTCCAGCGTTCGGCCGGCGTGAGGTTCATCCCGACCGCCTGCATCAGCCCGGTTTCGGGCTTCGAGTGCTGGTAGCGATTCTCCATGAAGACGCTCGCGCTATCGGAGAGTCGCGAGTTCGCGCCGCCGACGAGGCTGCCCTTGCGGGTGTGTACGCCGTTCGCGCCCTGCTCGTTGTCGAGGGCGTAGGTGAGATAGACGTTCGTGTGTTCCGACTTCTGGAAGTTCGTCCCCAACTGGGCCGCCGGGCCGAGTTCGCCGTGGGAGGCCTCGCCCTCGGCGCTCAGTCGCTCGGTGACCATCACCTCACCACCGGCACCGCCGCGCCAGTTCTTCTCGCGGTCGCCCGTGGCTTCCACGGTCGTCTGACCGAAGACGTAGCTGCGCCAGCGGTCGCCCGGATCGTACTCGGCCTGGACGACCGCATCCGTGCGCTCGCCCTCTTCCTGGGTTTCCGGAACGACGGGCGAGCGGTCCGTGCGTTCGTCGCGGCGCACGCCGGCCGACAGCGTCACCTCTTCGGTGATCGCCGTCTCGACGTCGACTTCCGCGGTCGTGGTTTCGAGCCCGTCGTCTTCTTCACTGTGGTCCGCCTTCGCGCGCAGGTTCAGCCACGGCGTGAAGGGAATCAGCAGGTTGCCGCCAAACTGTCTCACGTCGTTCAGCGTCGTGAGCCCGGGAGCGCTGTAGCCGGCATCGAGCAGCTGGGCGTAGACATCGGCGCGACCGCGCGCGGACGGGAACCAATCCGCGAAGTCGAGGCTCAGGTCGGCGCGATAGCCGTAGGCGTCGGTGTTGGCGAGCCCGAGGTCCCCGCCGCCTTCGAAATCGAAACCGCCGTCGCTCGAACTCGACGCGAAGGAGAGCTGGCCTTCGCTGCGGCCGGCCTGGAGCTTTAGCCACGACTGCGAGGTCATGCGCAGGGTGAGGTCTGCCGCGTACAACTCGCTCTCGGCGGCGTCGTCGTCGTTGCGGTTGGCGGTCAAGCCGAGCTTCACCCAATCGCCCAACCAGGCATGGGCGCGACCGCCCGTGCTGAGGGTGTCGAGTTCGCTGAAGCCCGGGGTGTACTCGTATTGCGCGACGAGCCAGGCCTCGTGACCGCTCAGCCCATCGCTGCGCACCAGGAGTTCGTCGGCGACGGTGGATGCCATCGGTTCGGAGAGCAGGATGCGTCCCTGGAAGTAGTCGATGTCGTAGTCGATCCCGGCGCGCAGGTCGACGACGCCGGTGACGAGCCCCGAATCCTTGTCGCGCAATTCGATGCGGAGGGTTTCCGAGCCGTTCAGCAGATCGCGATGGCGCAGGTAGTAGAGCGAGCCGCCCGTGCCCCGCAACTCGTCGCGTCCGCGGATCGTGCCGGGGTCGGCCGCGAAGCCGTCGAACGAGTAGCGCTTCTCGCCGAAGCTCGTGGTGTCGTTGGATTCGGCGTGGAGGTTCCCGCCGTAGAGTCCGCGCTCGACGAGCGCGAGTTCGTTGTCGCGGTAGCCGACGCCGAAGTTGCCCCAGAGCAGATGGTTCTCGTCCTGGCTGAGCTTCACGTAGAACTTGCCCATCGTGGGTGCCAGCTCTTCGACCGTCCCATCGTCTCCGAAGGTCGGGTAGTGGTAGTCGGGATCGAGGCGCCGGAAGAGCGCATCGGGCGACTTGTCGAGGAAGTTGCTGAAGAGGTCGTCGATCGAACCCTCGCGGGTGTCGGCGCTCGCGGTGAGCTTCCAATCGTCGGCAAACTTGCCGGTGAGGAAGAAGGCGAGTCGACCCTCCGCCCATTCATCGGAGTCGAAGAGCGCGTTCTCTCCTTCGAGTCGCTCCCTGGCGCCATTCGTGTCGTCGAGGGAGAGGGTGACGTCCGCGAAGCCGACGTAGAACCAATCATCCTTCGGGAGCTCGAGGTCGCGCAGGAAGAGATCGCCGCGCCCCTCTTCGTCCTGGATGTTGACCTCGACGGTGTGAAGGCCGGAGGGCAGGATGGCTTCGGCGACGAACTCGCCCTCTTCGTTCACGGGTACGGGGCGTCCCGCGATCCAGACGCGGTGACCCTCGGGCACGCTCGATCCGTGGACGGTCACGGTGCCTGCGCTGTCGAGGGGGATGTTGGTGAGGAGCGGGCCGCTCTCGCCATAGCCTGCGAAGACCGCGTTGGGATCGCCGAACGGTGCCACCACGGCGGTTCCGCCCGCCCCGGGCTCGCCGACGGTTCCGCCGAACAGCGGAGACATCGCTGACTTCACGAGCCACAGCGACTGCGGTGCGGTTTCGTCGAAGCGTTCTTCTGAATCGTATGCGCGCAGGACGAAGACGAGTTCGCGCTTCGGTGAGGCGAACGGCGCGGCGTCCGGCTGCCACTCAGCGGTCCCATCGGCATCGATCGGAACGATCGCGAGGGGTTTGCCGCGCAGCGAGTCACCCTGCTCGAAGATGCGGACCTCCGCGCGCGCGATGAAGTGCGGGTAGTTGCTGTCCATGCGGAAGCGCGCGGTAGCGGCGCCCGCTGCAGTGCCTTCACCCGCGAGCCCCGCAACGACGCCCGATTCGATCGTCACGCTCAGGCGGCGTTCGGAGGAGAGCGCGTCGAATCGGAACTGCACATCGGCCTGCGAGAGCGCCACATCGGTGCAGCGCGCGATGTCGGCATGGCTGCGCCCCGGATCGTCGATCGGCTCGCCGTCGACGCTGATGCGCATCACGTTCAGATCGAGGGGACTGCGCGGCGTGATCTCGCGGGTGATGGGCGTGATCGAGACGCCCTCGAGATCGTCGAGCACCGCCGCTTCGTCGTAAACCACCTGGACCGCCACCTGGGAGGTGTTGCCCTCGATGAAGCCGCCGTTCACGACGTCATTCGAATAGACGTAGCCGCGACCCTCGTGTTCGACCTGGTCGGCTTCGAGCCCGAGGTCGGCCTGCACGGCTTCCATGACCCGACGGGCGCGCGCAGCCGAGAGACCGATGTCGTCGCCGTACACCTGGGCGGTGCGGCGGTCGAGGCGTTCGTTGTTCGTGTAGCCGACGAAGCGCAGGCGAGGACGCGTGCGGCCCGCGACATCGTCGAGTGCGCGGCGCAGGTCGTCGAGATAGCCATCGGGGATCGTCGCCTCGCCGTCGATCAGCGGCAGCGGAGCGATGCGACCCCACGCGGGTTCGTACACCTGCGCGATCCACTCGGCGTCGCCGGCGTCCGGACACACGACCGGTTCATCGGGGAGTTCCTGGAGCGGATCGTCGTACCAGAACTCGACTTCCACGCGGCGGTTGAGCGCGCGGCCCAGCGCATCGGCGTTCGAGGCCACCGGACGCGTGGCGCCTCGTCCGTCGCTCTCGACGCGCACTCCGTCGGTCTGGAGCGCGTCGAGGAGGGCGAGAGCCACGCGACGCGACCGTGCTTTCGACAGTGCGAGGTGGTCGCCGTAGATCCGCTTCGCTCGATCCGCAAGCGGGGCATCGTCGGTGTAGCCGATCAGCCGGACCGTCACGTTCTGCTTGTTCGAGAGGTCTTCGAGTGCGCGCGAGATCTGGCCGACGAAGGGGCCGAGCTCACCCACGCCCTGTTCGCCGTAGCGCAGCGGCGCGATCAGGTTCTTTACTCGCGCCCGTCGCGCGTGCCCTTCGCGGAAGCGCATCTTGCAGACCGTCTCACTGCGGCAGACCTTGATGCGGCGGACGTCCTCGCGGGTCACGACGTCTTCGACGGCCACGTCCTTGCGCGCCTCGTCGTACCAGACCTCGATCTCGACGCGCCGATTGCGTGCGCGGCCGGGCTCGTTGTCGTTCGACGCGAGGGGGAAGGCATCGCCCGTCCATTCGTAGGAGATCGAGTCGGGCCCAAGCGCCAGCTCGCGCTGGATGAACTCGGCGGCTTCGCCCGCGCGCTCGCGCGAGAGGCCTTCGTTGTCGCCGTAGCGCGCGGCCAGTTCCGGGGAGAGGGGCTGGGTGTCCGAGTGGCCCGTCAGGTGGATGCGCACGTTGTCGAGGTGGCGCATGCCTTCGAGAAGGATGCGCAGGGTCTCGATCGTGCTCGACGGGATCTGCGCCTCACCCGAAGCGAAGTGGATCGGCGGCACCACGTTCTTGAGCTTCACGGTCTCGAATGCGTCCGTCGCGACCTCGCGCTCGCTCAACTGGTCGCCGCGTTCCTCTGCGATGCGCGCCTCGTCCTGCGCCCAGGCGGTGAAGTCGCTATCGCTCGGCTGTTGTCGCTCGACTGCGCTCCCAGCGCCGATGCTGCGCGCTGAGTCGAAGGGCGAAGTCAGGACATCCCAGGCTTCCCGCTGAATCCGCTCGCCCGTGCTCTCGGTGGCAGGTGCGCCGAGTCGCCAGAAGACGTCGGTCTCGATGCGCAGAGTTTCATCGGTCCAGCGGCTCTCGATCTGCTCGCGCATCGCGGCGAGGCGACGCTCGACGAGGCCGGCATCTTCGACGTCCGCGACGTAGGAAAGACGCAGGATCGAGGGACCCTTCGAGAGTTCTTCGAGCAGCAGATCGATTCGCGGCATCCACTGCTCGCGCACGAGCGTCGAACCCGGTCGGAAGACCGCGTCGACGAGGTCGAGGCTCACGACGCGATCGATCGTCGCGCCGAAGTTCATGCGCAACGCCTTGCCCCGCGTGGCCCGCTTGAGATTCACGGGGCGTGTCGAGAGGCGATAGCCGCTGGGAAGCGTTCGCGCGTCGAGCTTCAAGGCGAAGTTGCTGCCGCGGCCATCGCGAGGAACGATCGCGCAGGTGATGTGGTAGCGGCCGTGGGCGTCCGTCGTTGCGGCGAGACCCCGCGGCGTTACCAGTCGCACACCCGAAAGCCCCGCTTCTCCTTCGTCCTGTGCGCCGTCCGCGTTGCGATCGTCGAACACCTTGCCGAAGACATCGGTGCACGCGAAGTCGGGATCCGGGACGACCCGAACCGTGGCGCTGGCCTCGCCCGAAAGCGGAACGGCGGTGGACGAACTCAGCGCCTGCGCGCGGTTCGTGAACTCGCCCTCGCTGACTCCCGCACCCACGGCGAGCAGAAGCTGCAACGTTCGTTGGCCCGAAGCCTCGACGGTGAGGTCGCTCCACGTGAGCTCGAGCCCATCGACCACGGGTTCGCTCTCTTCGCCATCGATGCGCGCCGAGCCTTCGACGTAGCGGAAGCCGGCGGGATAGCGGTCGACGATTCGGAGATCGGGGATCTCGCTCCCGAGTCCGTTGATTAGCGTGATCTCGTAGGGCACGAGCTCACCCACCTTCACGTTTACGAGAGGCGTGGTCTTGCTGAGTCCCACGGCGCTGTCAATCGATGGATCGAGGGCGACGTGGTTGTTGAAGATCTGCGCGGAGCCCGGCGCCGCAGTGTTGTCGAGGGTGAAGTAGGTGTGATAGCGAGTGCCCGGTGACGTCGCGGGAACTGAGGTCGGCGGGGCGAGCGCGGAATCCTGGATCTCGCAGTGCGCTGCCGTCCCGGGGATCGCATCGTCGGCACCGCCCGGACACGCGGGAACGTCGAAGGCGGAAGTCGAGGGAGAGGAGGTCGGCGGTATGATCTGCGACTCACCCGACACGAACCCCGAGCCCGCGTACGAAACACGCAGCACGTAGTCCGCCGGCGACGGGCACACCCCGGACGAGAAGTTCAGGTCGAACTTGTAGAACCCATCGCCCCGCGTGACCTGGCCCTGCTGGTCGGGATCGTCGAAGCACGACGAGGGCAGCACCACACCGCCATCGCGTTCGAGCACGAGTCGTGCCCCCGAGATCGGGGTGCGCTCGATCGCGCTGTACACCACGCCGTTGGGCTGGATGGGCAGGTTCAAAGCGAGGAGGTTGCTGCCGCCGGCCACCACGAGGTCGCTGATCTCCTGCGGACCATTGGTGTAGACCGAGCTCGCGAAGCCGAGAGAAGCCGTGCCGGTACCCGCATCCGGGGCGCGGAAGCGCAGCGCGTACGTGTCGCCGCTCGTGTCGTTCGGCAGCAGCCCCGTCATCGTATAGAGCCCCGCGCCATCCGCGGTCACGCTCTGCACGAGCACGCCGTTGCGATAGAGGTCGACGAGCCAACCCGAAAGCGCCGTCTCGGCCCCGCCGAAGGCGTCGTCGAAATCGCTGTCGTGCCAGAGCGCGCCGTTCAGCGTGCCGACACCCGGCATGCCGCCGACGGCGATCGACACGCTCGCACTCTGCGACTGGGTGGCGGCGTTCCAGTAGACCGTGGCGGTGTTGGTGACGTTCGTCCCGATGGCGAGGCTGCCGTCGAGGGTGGCGCGGAAGCGCAGCACCACGCTCCCGCCGACCGCGAGCGGGCCGTTCAGGGTCGAGTAGTCGGCGGTGATGAGGGAGCCGACCACACTGACTCCGGCGGTGGCGCCATTGAGGGTGGCCGAGCCCGCCACGTAGTTGAGCTGTCCCGCGACGGGCATGTCGAGATCGTCGGTGATCACGACGTCGCTCGCGGGAACCGCCGCGAGGTTGTCGACGCGGACCACGTACTCGAGTTCGGCCCCCGCCACCGCGGCACCGCCCCCGACGACGGAGACCTGCTTCGTGATCGCGAGTTGCTGCCCGGCGCCCACCACGACGACAGTGGGTTCGGGGCCCGTGCTCGGGTTGCCGTCGCCGTCAGTCAGCAGGTTCGCCGCTTCGGTGCTGGTGACGGTGGCCTGGTTGCTGATCAGCGTGCCCGGCGGTGTGCCCGCATCGACCTGCAGGTCGAAGGTCACCGTGGCGCTCGCGCCCGGGGTGAGCACGCCCATGCCGCTGGCGGGAAGCGGCGGAGTGAGGTCACTCGAGCTGATGGGGATGCCCGCGATCAGCGGCGAGGTACCGCCATCGGGCTGACCGACCGCGATGCCGTTGAGGAAGGTCGTGTCGGCGACATAGGTCGTGTTCGCCGGGACGTTGTCCTGGAGTTCGACGGCGGTCACGGGATCGCTGCCGTTGTTGTAGACGACGATCGTGTATCGAAGCACGTCGCCGGGATCGACCACGCCGATCGTGCCGGCGTCGGTCTGCAGCACCGCATCCTTGCTGGCGAAGAGCAGCGGGACGTCGCCCACGACGTCGCGCGTCGGATCGTCGGGGACAGCGGTATCGGGATCGTCCGAAGGGGTGTCGACCACGCCACCCGCCACCGCGCTCACGAAGGCCTGGTTGGAGATCACCGTGCCTACCACGACATCGGCGTCGACCGTCACGTCGAACACGAGGGTCGCGACGTTGGTGATCGTCGCGGATGCGTCCGCTCGCATGGCGCCCGGCGTGGCGTCTTCGGGGGCGTAGATCGCCATCGGAGTCGCGAACGGAGGCGTGCTCCCCGGACCGTCCGCGACGGCCATTCCGTTCAGTGTCGTACTCCCTGCCACGTATTGGGTGTTCACCGGGATGGCGTCGCGAATCGTCGCGTCGGTCGCGTCGTCGGTGCCGACGTTCTTGACCGTGATCGTGTAGCGGAGGCGTTCGCCGGCCAGCAGCACGAGCGGGTCGCCATCGAGATCCGTCGACACCTTTTCGACCTGGAAGACGGGCATCGAGTCGATCGTGATCTCGGTGATGTCTTCGTCGCCGGGGACGAGCGGGTCGGCGGCCCCGTTCACGTTGGGGTCGTCGCTCGTTGCGAAGGTACTGCCGTTCGCGATCAGGTCCTGTTGATGACCAAGCACAGTGCCATCTGCGATCACGGCAGCGAGGGTGACCTCGTACTCGATCACCGCGGTGTCGTTCATGTTCGGCAGGTCGAGTCCGCGAACATCGACGATGCCCGTGCCGTGGGTTCCGCCCGTGGGATCGGTGTTGCTCGTATCCGACGTGACGGGCGCCGACACGATCGTGAGCGAGCCCGGCACGAAGTGCGGCCCCCCGTTCAGCGCGTCGAGCTCGCCGAGCATTCGGAAGTTCGACATCGGCAGCGAGCCGGTGTTCTCGATGTAGACGCGGTAGCGCAGGGTATCGCCCGGCGTGGCGACGGTGGCGGGATCGACGCCCTGGGTCACGTTCGCGACGGTGAGCTCGAACTGATAGAGCGGCAGTTCGCCCGTGGTCGAGTGGGCGTCTTCGTGATCGAGGGCGCCCACCGTGCCATCCGTGAGCACGCGGTTGAAGACGCGACGATCACCGACGGTTGCGGGGTTGCTGCCATCGGCGCTGTACCACCGGGTCGCGCCCGCGACATTGGTGAGGGTCGCACCGTCGTCGCTTCCGATGTCGAGGGTCGTCTCATAGCTGACGATCAAGCGCTCGGTCGCGCCCACCACGGCGGTCGCGGTGACGGCCTCGATGGTCAGTTCACAGGTGGGGGCCCCGACGAAGGTGGCCGTGTAGTCCACGCCCTCGACCAGCACGGGTGAGACCGGCGTGGTGCCCAGGGAATCGAAGACCTGCGCCTGCAGGTTCGCGGGTGCGATGTCGCAAGTGCCGCCCGTCACGCCGTTGGGGAGCTGATCGACGAGGCGGAGGTTCCACGCCGGGCCGGTCCCCGTGTTCTGCGCGTTCAGCGTGAAGGATTCGGCCGTACCGATCGTCATCGTCGCGGGGCCGCTCTTCTCGACTGTCACCGTGTCGGGGCCGACGATGGTCATGGCCGCGGTCGTACCCGCATTGCCGGGGCGCTCACTCGCCGGGTCGTCGTCGAACCAGTTCCAAAAGTACCAGGCCGTGTTGCTGAAGGTGGCCCCGCTCGTGTTGCCGGGGGTGTCTTCGAGCACCACCGTGATCTCGACGACGATCTGCTCCATCGCGGGGATGTCGATGCCCGTGGTGGTGTCTTCGATCACGAGGTTCGTATCGCTCCCCGAGTTGACGGGCGTCCAGCTCCCCGAACCCGAGATCTTCGCCACGCTGAGGAAGCGAAGGTCCGCACCCGAAGCCGAGAGGTCGTCGATGATGCGCGCGTCGTAGATCGGGAAGTCGTACGGAGTCGCGGGGACCGTGATGCGATAGGTGAACGCTTCACCGACCGCGGCCTCGCTCTGTGTGTTCTCCTTGAGCAGGGGATCGGGAGGCAGCACGGGGTCGGTGGTGTCGACCGCGAGCGCGGGCCCGAAGCAGTAGTCGTCGGGGTCGGTGGTGACGGGGCAACCGTTGCCCGTTCGCTCGTAGGTGCTCACGCCGTCGAGGGATGTCCAATCGCCCCAGACCGTGTTCTGGATCGTCTCGGGGTCGGGCGTCGGGGTCGTGAGCTCCGTGTGATAGGTGATCTGGAGGAAGCCACCCGCCGGGATGTCGAGGGTTTCATCGCCGTTGTCGCGGCCCCAGGTGAGCGGACCAGACACCGGACCCGAAGGCAAGGCGACGAAGCCCACGACGGGGATGCCGTTGATCGCGGCGGTGGGCACGAAGGTCGGGTCGAAGGTGAGTTCTGGCGGCAGGGTGTCGACGATATTGAGGTCGTATGCGGTGGCGTCGCCGCCGTTCACGTAGGTGAGGACGTACTCGATCGTGTCACCGAAGGCGATCGGATCGTCGGGGTCCTTGCCGAGGGTGGCGTTCGACGACGCCTTGGTCGAAGTGAGGTTCGGCTCGGTCGCCATGATGGCCGGGGTGGTATCCGACATCGTTTCGGGCAGACCGGTGTCGCCGTTGGTGTACGAAATCTCGGCGGAGTTCTGGAGGGAGTCGCCGACGTCGGTCACGAGGTCGTTGTTGATGCGCGCCGCGTAGGTGATGACGATCGACGGGTCGATCGTCGATGTCGCGACGTCGTCCTCGGTGAGGGTGACCACGTTGCCGATCGTCCAGGTCGCGGTGCCCGAAGTGGCGTCAGCAGGCACCGCAGTGAACGCGCCTTCGATCGGAGCGAGACCATTGATGGTCGCGATGTCGGTGAAGACGTAGGTGATGTCGAAGTCGGCGTTGTGACTCAACACGTAGCTGACAGCACCGGTGTCGAGGCTGTCGGCGAGGACGAGGTTTTCCGTCATGCCTTCGGGCAGGTCGATGCGGACCTCGAACGACTTGTGGGCGCCGATCTCGGGGTCGAGGGCGGGAGTCAGGTCGGTCTTGGTGATGGTGAGCCCGGGGACGGGCAGCGTGGCGTCGGCTTCGGCCTCGTAGTCGTTGAGGGGATCGGCGGCGTTCGGGAGCGCACCGATGCGCATGCCCGTCGCACTCCCGTCGGGTCCGATCGTGCCGCCCGAGTTGAGCGCGGTGGTCGTTGCGGGGAGGGAGGTCCAGTCGGCCTGGATCGTGTTGTCGTGTTCGGTGAGCGGTCGCACCAACGTCGCGACGCCGACCTCGAAGGAGAAGGTCACCGAAGCGCCCGGGCCGATGCCGAAGCCCGGCGCCCAGCTGAAGAGCGGCTGGTCGGCGCCGAAGGTCACGACATCGGCGGTCGGGGGAGTCGCGCCCTGGATGTCGCCCTCGTAGGAGAGGCCGATGGCCGCGAGGTCGTCGAGGATGCGCGGGTTGTAGGCGGTCGCCGTACCGTTGTTCGTGGCCACGACGGTCACGCGCGGGATGTCGTCGGCGTCCGCTTCGACGACCGAGAATGTCTTGACCAGATCGATCACGGGCTCACGGACGACGAGGTTGGCCTCGTCGATCGGGATCACCACGAGGTTGTCGTCCTCGTCGATGTAACGGACCTCGACGGTCGTCGCCGTGCCGCCGTTCGTGATCGTCGTTGCTTCCTGGTTCGCCGCGATGTTGTCGACGCGGGCGATGAAGTCGATCGCGAAGTCGAAGCGGGTGCCGCCTCCGCCGCCCATCGTCACCGTCTGGTCGCCGAAGTTCCAGATCACTTCGGTGTCGGTGCAGGTCGGTGTGAAGTTGCCGCCGGGCGAGAAACCCGCAGCCGCGTAGGGAGCCGCGTCGAGATCGACGTCGGGGGCTTCGACACAGCGGGTCCCGGCAGGCAGTTCGTCGCGAATCGTGAAGTCGCGCAGCTGGGCGACCGGAATGAAGGTGCGCAACTCGAACTCCACCTCTTCGCCGATCGACACGGGCTGCGGGGTCGGGGGTGTTTCCAACGCCGAGTTCGAGGTCGCGATCACGCGCTTCGGGTCGACCTCGACCGGGATGATCTGGATCGTCGCGTCGTCGGAGGCCGAGGTGTACTGCCGCGCGCCGCCGGCCTCACCGTTGTTGCCGAGGGGCGCGCTCTGGCTGCCGCTCGCTCCCTCGAGACTGTCGTAGCTCGCGGAAACGGTATTCGTCAGCGTTTCGAGGGGGGCCACGTCGTCGAGGGGGTCGACGCGGTAGTAGAGGACGACGCTATCCCCCGCGTCGATCTGCAGCAGCGCGTCACTGTGGGTATGGGAAGCGATCACCTGGGCGGGGTTGCTGTTCTCGAGCACGTTGTCGGTGATCGTGCCCTCACCCCCCGCGTCCGCGCCGTCCACCAGAGCATCGCCGTCGTTGTCGACGCCGTCGCCGGTGAGGAGCTCGACGAAGAGCTGGTCGCTCGGGTCGGCGATGCTCGTCACCGTGACGTCATAGGCCGGCGCGCGAGGCACGCCGCCGCTCGACGCTTCGTTGGTCACCATGATGCGATAGACGTAGGTGTCGAATGCGTCGCCGTCGTCGGCGAGGTCGACGAAGTTCGTGCAGGCGGCACCCGAGCCGTAGAGGGTCTCGTTGCAGACCTCCTTGGTGACGGTCAGGTTCGGCTCCGTCACCGTGAGGTCGACGCGACGGTGCACCTCGCGCGGATACCCAATCGTGCTCGGCCCCAGGGTGAAGGTCTCTTCGCCCGGGATCAGCGTGTTGAAGAACACGGCCTCGAAGGTCGACGTCAGCACGTTGCTGCTCTGGGCTGCGTGTTCATTGGGCGGAGCGCTCGTATCGATCGGGTCGTTGAGCAGCCGCGTCACCGCGTCGACGCGGAACCAGTGGTCGCGCTCGGTGATGCGTTCACCGGGAACGACGGTGTTGAACGTCCAGTCGAAGAAGCCCTCGTCCAGCGGCGAAGGCGGCGGGTTCAGCGACACGCCTGCGATCGCCGAGGTACTCGTGAGCAGTGGATCCGTCGAAGAGATGTAGCCCTGGCCGTCGGGGATCTCGTCGACGACCTGGATGTTCTGTACCGCGATATAGGTGAAGCCCGGCGTCTCGAAGCCGAACCAACCCCCGGACTCGATCGAGAAGCTGCACTCCTCGCCGATCTCGATCTCGTCATCCGGGGAACCCGGCGGCGGATTGTTCTCCGAACAGTTCGCAGCCTGACTCTTGAGCAGGTCGTAACCGACGACCCGGGCGCGCAGGGCGTCGATCGAATAGTTGTTGGCGCGGTCCGTGATGCCGTCCCCGCGCGCGAGCGGCGTCGGGAACCAGAGCGGCGTCGAATCGCTGAGGGTGATCTCGCCGATCACGTCCGCGCGGAAGGTGAGATCGTCGTCGAAACTCGCTGCTGTGTTCTTCACCACTTCGAAGGCGAGGGTCTCGGTCGCGCCGGGCGCGATGGCCCCGCGATCGCACACATAGACGCTCGCGGTCGCAGGAAGATCCGCGGGCAGCACCCAGTTGGGCATCGCGGGCGGATTGGTGGTCGCGGAACAGCCCGCCGGCACGCTCGACACCACCATCGCCTCGCCGAAGGTTACGTAGGCGAAGTAGTCGTCGGCGCGATGCCCACCGTTGTTGGTGAGCTCGACCGTCAGCGGGAGTGCGTCGCCGGTGCTCGTCAGGATGAAGAGCAGCTCGGCCCCTACCATGTTGACGTCGAGGTCTTCGGGCACCGCGGTGTCGTTGTCGACCACGACGTCGTTGTGGAGGGTCGCCGTGCAGAACTCCTCCCACCACATCTCGGTCGTGCTCGAGATCGCGAAGCTCTCGGTCGGATCGGTATTGGGAGGGCTGCTGCCGGGCGCCTCTTCGCGCACGTCGATGTTGGCCGTCAGGTCGTAGTAGGTCGGGTCGATCAAGACCGTTCGGAAGGTGATCGTCACCTCGTCCCCGTGTCGGATCATGTGGATCTGATCGGGGAAGTCGGGGTGGACGGTCGAACTCGTGAGCAGGAAGTCGAGATCGGTGTTCGCGAGGGGATCCGCGGGGTCGGCCGAAACCAGGGGCACCGTGCCGGGCTGCGGGTTCGTCCACGCGATCGTGTCGATCATGCCGTCGTAGCTGCCGTAGCGCGGATCCATCGAGATCGTCGGCGTGTAGGTCGGGTCGATCACGTACTCGGGAGGCAGGACGTGGTTGAGGCGCAGCCCCCCGGTTTCGCCCTTGATCGTGCCGTTCGAGTTGTTGTCGATCGTGATCGTGACGAGGCCCGTCGCACCCATCGGCTGCGCGGTGTCGAGGCCCGTGTAGGCGACATCGATGTCGACGCCGCTCGCGACGGAGAGGGTGCGAAGGGGGTCGTCGTCATCGCCGGCGTCATCGCCGGTGGATGTGAGAGTGATGCCGCCCGCCGGCGTATCGACCTGGCAGCCCCACTCACCGTCGTCGACCGTGTTGTCCCGGTTGGTGCAGGAATCCGTCACCCGTCCGACGAAGTAGTAGAAACCACTGCCACCCGCGGGCGCGACGATGTAGGGGTTCGCGGCGCCACCGAATGCGGCTCGCGGGTCGAAGTCGTCGATCGTCGTGACGCCACCGAGGTTCACGCAGCCCGCGGGCGACGCCCCGCCGGCCGCGGCTTCGGCATCGCCCTCATCATCGCACGCCCAATCGAACAGGTAGTTGCCCGGCACGATCGAATCGTCGAAGAGCACGTCCTGCAACGGCGCGTCGCCGTCGTTGCGCACGCGAATACGCCAGATGACGTCGTCGTTCTCGTGCGCGTAGACCGCATTCGAGTACCCACCCTGGGCGGCGTCGATGTTGCGCCCGCCCTTCGAGAGATCGGGCTCGGGCTCGCGCAGCGGAAGCGTCTCGATGCCCGTGCTGTCGGTGATGGTGTTGCCCGGCGAGCAGCTCGGCTCGGCGTCGATCTCCGCTTCGATGCTGCGGCTCGCGTTGATCAGGCCTTCTTCGTCGAGGCTCGAGTGGCGCACCACATCGAACTCGATCGCGAGGCTCTCGCGATTGCCGAGGCCCGGCGGATCGTCTTCGAGGCTGAATCCGGGATCGAGGGTCCAGGTGAGCACGGAACCGTTCGTGCCGCCGACCACGGGCTCCACGACCGCGGGTGCCGTGACGTTGGTCCCAGTGAAGGTCGTCGTACCCGCCACGTAGGTCAGGCCGGACGAGCGCAGATCCTCGCGCACGACGATCTGAGAGAGATGAACATCGTCCGGCGCCTGCGTCGGGTTCTTGATCACGATGTTCACCGTGCCGACGCTGCAGAGTTCGCAGAAGCTGACGGTGAAGTCGTGATCGATCAGGTCCGCAGTGCCCAGGCTCGACGGGCAACCCGGAGGCACCGTCTGGGCGCGGGCCGGCGAAGCACCCATCGCAACCCACAGGCACGCAGCCAGCGCCAAGCGAAGACACCACCCCATACTCCACGACGCAAGGAGGGAGCCCCTCTCGTGGCGTGCGTTCGGGTGATGTTGCGTGGGTCGCTTCAACTCTGCCTCGTCTACGGGGACTGCGGGATCACAATCTCAATGGGGACCGAGGCAGCGCGAATGCATTCGCACTGGATTCCGGCGGTCCCGCTGTCATGGAGCGTGCGCACCATCGTGCTGGTGCTTCGCTCTTTAGACCGGTGACTTTGCGTCGCCGCCTTTCAGCGGCTTTGCCTTTGTCTGAATCGCGTTGAGCCGCCGGCTCAACCTTTCATGTGGTGGGTGCGATCTTCCGGATTGTTTCTCCTTGCTGTACGCGCTTCAGGACGCCGGGAGGAAATCGATCGGATAGACGATCACGACGGGCGGCACGCCTTCTTTGGCGCCGAAGTCGAACTTGCCTACGCGCGAGACCACCTGTTTGGCGAGGTTCGGTGCATTCATATCGGTCGATTGCACTTCGCAAAATGTGACGCTGCCGTCGGGCTCGATCTGGAAGCGCAACACGATCTGCCCCTTGAGAGTGGGGTCACGGCGCAGCTCGCGGTTGTAGAGGCGGTAGAGGGCGGCCTTGTGCCGGTCGAAGACGATCTGGATCTCTTCGTCCGTGCGGGCGGGACCGGGGCCGCCGCTCAGCGGTCGGGCGTCGCCCACGATGTCGCCGATCGCGCTCGTCGCCTGGCCGACCTCGACGCCTTCGATCGATCCTCCTCCACCCCCGATGTCGCGGCTCACCGACGCGAGGTCGATGCCGCCACTCGTACCGGCGGCCTGGGTGGCCACCATCGATCGCACGGCACCGTGGCCCGGCTTCTGGACGGCGTTCTTGATGCGGGCCTGGGCGCCGAGCTTGTTGCTGCTCTTGTGTTCCGCGAGGCTGGAGAACTTCTCCCGGAACGCCAGGATGCCCGTCGACTCGGCCTTCTTGCGATCGTTGACCTTGGGTTCGGGTCGGGCCGCGGGTTCGGGGGTCTTCTTCTCCGCGACCACGGGCTCTTCCGAGGTTTCGGGCTTGGTGGTCGTCGGTTTGAGCTCCATCGGCTTCGGAGGCGGCGGGGGCGGTTCTTCGCGTACGAGTCGCGTGATGCGTTCGGGAACCTCTTCGGGTTGCCAGGCGTCCGGGATCGGGATGTCGATCCAGGGAAAGAGCAGGCCGAAGAAGAGGCTCAGCAGGATGCTCGCCAGCAGCGACTTGCGGAAGCGTTGATCGTCCTCGCCCCCGCGCGTCCACGGCATGATGGTTTCGCGCTCGGGGTCGGGTTCGATGTCGCGCTCGATCACCCACTCTCGCTTGCGGGCTTCCTCCTCGAGCTGAGCCTCGTAGAGATCGTCGATGATCTCTTCGGCGTTGCCCTCTTCATCGCGGATCTTGTGGAGCAGTGTGTCGCGGCGGCTCTCGATCTCGCCGAACTCGCGATCGAAGGCTTCGATTCGCTGCCGCACGATGTTCGTATGGTTCTCACTGCCCGGAAGATCCGACCAGAAGAGGTGCTCGACCTGCATCTCGCGCAGGGTCTCGAGGCCGTCACAGACCCCGGCAAGCACGCTGAACTGTTCGCGTTCGGCCGCACGTCGCTCGAGTTCCGCTTCGACTTCGCGTAGCTGTGCCTCGAGGCTCTCGAGATTGGCCCGCGATTGGTCGAGTTGCGAATTCAGCGAGTTCGCATCGATGTTTTCGAGTTCTTCCACGGATTCCAACTAGGTCTGCGGGTTGTCGGGAGCTTTCTGGAGTACGGCGAGGGAGATCCGTCCGTATCCCTGACCTGTGGCGGTCGACATCACCTTCTTGATGACGTCGAAGGGAACGCGCTTGTCGGCCAGGAGCGTGACCTCGCGGCTCTCGGCGACGTTCTTCGTCTTGATGCCGATGATGCGCTCGCCGATTTCCTCCAGGCGCTTTGCGATCGGAGTGATGTTCTGTCCGTCGAAACGACGTATCTCCTCGGTGCGAACGACGGGTTCCCCCTGCACCGTCACTTCATCGGGGCTCACGAAGATCACCACCGTCTCACGCGGTTTCGATTCGACCACGGATGCGGGCAGCGTGATCTGCTTCGGCGTCTCGAGCACCTCGGTATTGGCCGAGTTCACGAGCAGGAAGAAGACCAGGATCGTGAACACGTCCATCAGCGAAGTGAGGTTCATCTTGGGCACGGTCTGTCGATTGCGCGACATCCGCTTGATGCGGCGTGTGTTCTTCACGGGGCGTCTCCTATCGCGACGTCACTGAAGAGCGCGATGCGCACGGGCGGTGCATCGGGCGCTTCCGCGGGCACGTCCGCGCTGCGCAACACGTCCATCACCTGGATCAGGTGGTCGTACTCGATGGCGGGCTCGAGCAGCACGGAAGCATCGTCCTCGTCTGGATGGCTCTCCTTCAGTGCGATCACGTGCGCCTGCAAGCCGGCGAAGTCGTACTCGCCATCGACCTTGGGCAGGGTCGCGACCTTTCCGTTGCTATCCAGCAACTCGAGCCGATCCTGCCGCACCACGACCTCGACCCGGTACGCGGGTTCGGCGGGAGCGGCGCCCCCCTCGGTCGTGGGCAGGCTGAGCTCGATGATCGTGATGCGCGAGAACACGGCGGTGATCAGCAGGAACGGGACCAGCACGACCATCAGGTTCAGGAAGGTCGTCATGTCCAGGTCCGGGTCGCCGGCCGAGCGCCTTCGGTAGTGATGTCGCCTGCGAATCACGATCTAGGCCTCACTCTGCTGTCGCTTGGCTTTCGAAGAGATCACGTTCAGCGCCTTCACGGACGCCATCTCGAGGCTGTCGATGATCTCACCGGTCTTCGCGGTGAGTACCGAGTTGGTGACCAGGAGAGGAATCGCGACCATCAAGCCGAAGGCCGTCGTGTTCATCGCCACCGAGATGCTGGCCGAGAGGAGATCGGCCTTCTCCGCCGGGTTCGCGTTGGCGACCGCGGTAAAGGCCTCGATCAGGCCCATGATGGTGCCGAGCAGGCCGAGCAGGGTCGCGATGCTCGAGGCGAGCGCCACGTAGGGCGTGCGCTTCTCGAGTTGCGGGATGATCTCCATCATTCCCTCTTCCATCGCGATCTCGATGTCTTCGCGGCGTCGAACCGCGCCCTGCAGGGCGAGTCCCATGCCGAGAAGGCGCGAGATGGTCGAGTCGTCTTCCGACGTCATGGCGCGCGCTTCGTTGAAGTCGCCACTCTCGAGTGCGGGCTGCACGCGTGACCACGCGCTCTGGTTCTTGGCGCGAACCATCGTGAGGGTCACGTAGCGTTCGACCGCGACCGCCCCGCCAAAAGCGAAGACGATCAAGATCGGATACATGAACGGGCCACCCGTTACGAAGAATCCGACGATGCCGTAGATGAGGTCCATGGGGGGTACTCCTTTTCAGGGACGGAACTGAAGTGGTTCAGGGTTTGGAATCGGTACGCGCCGCGTCGTTCGACGGCGCCGTACCGGCTCGGAGTTCGTAGTACGCGAGAGCGCGCATGAAGACATCCTTGTCGACGGGGTCGCGGCCCGCGCCGAGGGCCTTGATGGCGTTGAGGGTGTCGCCGAGCTGCGAGCCCTTCCACGGCACGATGGCCAGGGACTTCGGAGCTTCGTCGTTGCCCACGATCGACATGCCGCTGAGATGTTGCTCTTTGGCGTTCTTGGATTTCGAAGCCTTCGGCTTCGAATCGGCGTATGCGCTGCCGCTCGCCAGGCATGCCAACAGGAGGCTCGTGAGGACCAGGCGCATCATTGCCCTCCCCTCCCCGTTCGGTTGCGAAGATCCGCGATCCACATCGCGGCATCTTCGTCGTCGGGAACGGCACGGTGATACCGCTCGTAGTGGTCGATCGCGCAATCGAGATCGGCGAGGTAGAGGTCGCAGAGGATGGCGAGGTTGCGGCGCGCGAAGTGGAACTCGGGATAGACCCTGAGAGCACGCTCGTAGCTGCGCTTCGCTTCTTCGAAGCGACCGCGCTTGCGATACACGATGCCGAGTTCGTTGTGGGCGACGGGATGATCGGGATTCGACGCGACGGCCGCTTCGAGGCTGGCCTGTGCGCGCTCGAGTTCGTCGACGTGGCTCAGGGCCAGACCGAGGTTGATGTGCGCGGTGGTGACGTGGGGTGCGGCCTCGGTGACGGCTTCGAGTAGCTCGACGGCTTCGTCGTACTTCTGATCGTTCATCAGGCTCACCGCGCGACGGAAGTCCGCTCGCACCGAACTCGCGACCGATACGTCCTGGACGATCACGAAACCCTCGTCGTCCTTGCTCTCGAAACGACCCTGTCCCGGCGTTCCGCTCGTCGAACATCCGAAGGCGAGCGAGAGGGCGAGCAGGGCGGCCGGGAACCGCAACAGACGCACTACGCCGTTGCGCGATGTGAGGAGGCGCTTCATCTATCCCGCCTCCACGCGTTCGTCGGTTGCCGGCACGTGGACCGCCTCGGTCGTGTCCGTGGGTTCGAGCTCGGATGCGGCATCGGGCTCGGGTACTGCGGCGCGCTCGGGGACCCGGTAGGCGTACTCGTCGATCGACGCGATGGGCCCCGTGCTGTGCTCGAACTTCGCGTAGCGCCCCGGCATCATCTGCCCGAGTTCGTGCAGGCTCTTCTCGATCCACTCGTTGTAGACGCCGAGGGCCATCAACTCGAGGTTCTTTTCGTGGACCTCGATGGCCTGCTCCTCGAAGGGATACGCCTCCTCCTCGAGCACCAACTCGTAGTCGTCGAGATCACTGCCCGAGAGCTCCGCCGGGCGCTCGGATGCGAGCAGGGAGCGACTGAACTCGAGGTAGACCTGGGCGATATAGAAGGTGGCGCCGGCGGTGGCTTCACCGACCTCGTAGTCGACCAGGGCCTCGAAAGTGGCGAGGGCCTGATCCATCCGCTTCTTCTTCTTCGCCAGGTTGGCGTCGAACGGCTGCACGAGTTTCACCTCGGCAAAGCGGTCGTAGGAGCTCACTGCGAGGGCGAGGGCGGAGCGGGCCGCGAAGAATCGAACCACTTCGTTCGACTGGCTGCCGGCCTCTTCATCGATCGCGACGATCCGGCGCAGCTCGCGCTCGCGCGCCCTGGTGTCGCCGCTCTCGCCGTGGAGCTCCGCGACCTTGAAGCGGATCTCGACGGCGGTCTCGAGGGGCGAGGGGAACGCGTCGACGTAGCGTTTGTAGACCGAAAGAGCACTGTCGGTGCGTTCGGCGAGTTCGTACTGCTCGCCCGCGAGGAGCAGGGCTTCGCGGCGCGCTTCCGGGGTTTCGGCCTCCTCGGCTACACGTTCGTATTCGACGGCCGCGCGCCCGGGATCTTCCGCCGAGCGGTACACCATCGCCATCTGCTTGGTCGCTTCACGCCGCAGCGGATGATCGGGATGGGCCTCGCGGAATGCATCGAGAACCGAAGCTGCTCCCGCCCAGTCTTCGAGGGCGATCAACGACGAGCCGGCGTCGTATTCGGCCGCGGGTCGAATCGCGCTCGAGGGCGCGGCGTCGCGCACGCGCAGGAAGTGATCTGCGGCCAGCCGATGATCGCCGGCATCACGCGCCGCCTCGGC
>JANQEL010000068.1 GCA_028278345.1 Myxococcota bacterium | reverse complement strand
CGTCGTCGTCGAGCACACCGTCGCCTTCCGCCTGGCCGTGGATCAGATCGGAAATGAGATCTTCCTGCGGTTGTTGTCGCCGTTCGTCGGCGAGTTTGCGCACCCACTCGGCGAGTTCATCGATCGCCGACTCGCCCCGCTCGACGTTCTCGGCGTCGGCGTAGAAGAAGAAGCGGCGAATCACGTCCTGGGCCAGACCGCGAAAGCGATCTTCGTCTCCCGGATACGGCGGGATGCCGGTGATGCGGCTGATCACGGTGTTGGGAATGGGATTCGTGAACTCGGCCACGAGATCGACGACGCCGCGTCGCCCGCGAATCGGTGCAGCGAATTGCTCGACGACGTCGCGCACCTGCTGCTCCATGCGCGCGACCGCACGGGGTGTGAAGCCGGCCGAGATGTTGTTGCGCCAGCGCTTGTGGGTTTCCCCCGTGAACGAGGCGATCGATTCGTTGTCGAAGCGCGCAGCCCAGGTGCCGGGGGTGGGCGCGAGATAGTGACGGCCGAGGCGCCGGTCTCGCGAGGCGCGCGGATCGGAGAAGAGCATCCGCACGTCGTCGTAGAGGGTGACGATCCAGGCCTCGAACTCGGGCACCCAGTGCACCGGTTCGTTCTCGCGCAGCCAGGAGAGGGTGGGGTAGGGATCGGAGAGGTACTGCTCGTCGAGTGTGACCCTGGGCCGATCGGTGCCTGACGACATCCCTGCGCTCCCCCTCGATGATTCCGCGACGGCGGGGAGTCTATCATTCGGTGCCCGACTCGCGTTGGCGGCGGTGAATTCCGTGCGCGGTAGGCTTGCGCGCTTCGCATTCGACCGGAGGGATTTCGATGCTCGGCAACGTTTTTCGGGAAGTGCTCGCGTTTTCGTTGATCGTTTCGATTTCGTCGGTCGCCGCGCCGGTCTTCGCGGTCGAACGGCCGTTCGCCACCACCGAGGAGCGCGCCGCCTGCGAAGGTTACGACCCGCTGAAGCAGCCCTTCTTCGGCGACACCCACATCCACACCGCCTACTCCTTCGACGCGAACGCCCAGAACACGCGAAACACCCCCGACGACGCCTACCGCTTTGCGAAGGGCGAGCGCATGGGGATCCAGCCCTACGACGACGACGGCACTCCGCAGCGTTACATCCAGCTCGATCGTCCTCTCGACTTCGTGGCGCTCTCGGACCACGCGGGGCTGCTCGGCGAAATCGACATCTGCACGACGAAGGGAACGTGGTCGTACTGGCACCCGGTGTGTATCGGGCATCGCAACAGCCGCATGGCCTCGGTGTTGCTTCTCGGTGGGCGCGCCCTCGGCTATCGACAGCGTTGGGGCTTCTGCGGCGAGAACGGGGAGTACTGCCTCGAACGCGCGAGCAGTGTGTGGCAGGAGATCGTGCGCGCCGCCGAGAACGCCTACGACCGCACGAGCGCCTGCACCTTCACGAGCTTCGTCGGATACGAATGGACCGCGAGCCTCGACGAAGGCAAGAACCTCCATCGCAACGTCGTCTTCCGCAACAAGCACGTGCCGCGCCTGCCGACCAGTTGGATCGAGACGCCTTCGGCCTGGGATCTCTGGGATCATCTCGACCGCGATTGCCTGAAGGCGGGCAACGGCTGCGACGTTCTCACGATCCCGCACAACTCGAATATCAGTGGTGGCCTGATGTTCCGCTCGGCGAAGATCGAAGAGTCCGCCGAGCCCCATCCCGAAGTGGAGGCCGAAGAAGCGCGACGCCGCGCGCGGATGGAACCCATCATCGAAATCATGCAGCACAAGGGTTCGTCGGAGTGCGACGTCGTCGCGGGCTTCACCAACGACGAGACCTGCGACTTCGAGACCCTCGCCTACGACAGCTTCGGTGGCGGGCGGCCGAACTTCCTGACCGGGCCTTCGCGGCTGCCCGACGCGAACAACTTCGTGCGCTGGGCGCTCACCGAAGGCCTGCGCCAACAGGGAGACCTCGGGGTGAATGGGCTCAAGTACGGGATCATCGCCTCGACGGACACGCACATCGCGGCCCCGGGGCTCACGGCGGAAGACGCCAAGCATCCCGGCCACGGCGGCTTCGGGAAGGGCGGCGGTGCCGAGACGCCCGAGGACTTCGCCGACGACATCGAGTTCGGTCCCGGCGGTCTCGCCGTCGTCTGGGCCGAAGAGAACTCGCGCGATGCGATCTTCGAAGCGATGCTGCGCCGCGAGACCTACGGCACCAGTGGCACGCGACCCGTCGTGCGCTTCTTCGGCGGTTGGGATTTTCCCGAGGATCTCTGCGGGCGAAGCGATCTCGTCGCCACGGGCTACGCGCAGGGCGTTCCGATGGGCGGCGATCTTCCCGCGATGCCCGCCGATGCACGGGCGCCCGCCTTCGTGGTCAACGCGGTGCGCGATCCGGGCTCCCAGACCGTCGTCGGCCTGCCGCTGCAGCGCGTGCAGATCGTGAAGGGTTGGCTCGAAGGGGAGGAGCATCGCGAGGTGATCTACGACATCGCCGGTGGCGACAACGGCGCGAGCGTCGACCTCGGCACCTGCGAGCCCCGGGGCGCAGGCGCCGATCAACTCTGCGGCGTGTGGCGCGACCCCGACTTCGATGTGTCGAAGTCGGCCTGGTACTACGCGCGCGTCTTCGAGAACCCGTCCTGCCGCTGGAGTCAGTTCACCTGCAACGCGGCGGGGGTCGACTGCAGCGACCCCGGCAGCGTTCCCGAGGGCCTCGCGGCCTGCTGTAGCGAGAGTCACAAGGGCGAGATCCAGGAACGCGCGTGGACTTCGCCGATCTGGTATACGCCCTAGAACGCGTGTGATAGAAAGAGGAGAAGGAGTCCCCCATGGCCGACCTCGATTTCCAGCTCTTCGACGCCGATCACCACTACTACGAAGCCGAAGACGCCTTCACCCGGCACGTCGACAAGCGTATGCAACAGCGCTGCATGCAGTGGGCCATGATCAACGGCCGGCAGCGGCTGCTCGTGGGCGGCAAGGTCAACCGCTTCATCCCCAACCCGACCTTCGATCCCGTGGCGAAGCCCGGCTGCCTCGACGAGTTCTTCCGGGGACGCAACCCCGAAGGCAAGAGCGTGCCCGAGCTCTTCGGTGAGCTCGAACCCATCAACCCGGCCTATCGCGATCGCGACTCGCGCATCAAGTTGCTCGACACCCAGGGGATCCAGGGGGTCTTCTTGTTTCCGACCCTCGGCGTCGGAATGCAGGAGAGCCTGCGCCACGACCCCGAAGCCGCGGCGACCGCCTTCGAGGCCTTCAACAAGTGGGTCGAGGAGGATTGGGGGTTCGCGTATCAGGATCGTCTCTTCGCTGCGCCGTACATCTCGTTGATGGATCCGGCGCGCGCCGAAGCGGAGTTCGATCGCGTGGCCTCCGCGGGCGCGAAGCTCGTGTGCATGGTGCCCGGGCCGGTGCCGACGGCGACGAGCGGGATCTCGCCCGGGGATTCGCGTTACGACGGCTTCTGGGCGCGCGTTTCCGAGGCGCGCATCCCCGTGATGCTGCACAACGGCGACGCGGGCTATCGCGCGATCTCGGAGCTGTGGAGTGGCGATCGCGAGTTCAAGGCCTTCGCCTTCGATCCGCTGCAGCGCTGCCTGAGCGCCGACGCCACCCACGACACCTTCGCCGCACTGATCTGCCACGGTGTCTTCGACCGACACCCGGGCGTGCGCGTCGCGTCGATCGAATGCGGGGCCGACTGGGTCGAAGCCCTCGTGCGCAAGCTGAAGCACTCCTACGGACAGATGCCGACCGCCTTCGACCGCCACCCGGTCGACACCTTCCACGAGCACTGTTTCGTCGCGCCGTACTACGAAGACGACGTGACCGACCTCCGCAACCATATGCCCGTCGAGCGCATGCTCTTCGGTTCCGACTTCCCGCACGCCGAGGGCATCGCCGAGCCGAGCAGCTACGCCAACGAGCTCACCGCCTTCGACGGCGACGAAGTCCGCATGGTGATGCGGGAGAACGCACTCGGGTTGATCAGCTGACGCTCGCGAAACCCGCGCCGGTGATGAGCGGCAGGTCCTTGTAGGTTGCGATGCCCGGCGCGGCGGCGCAGGTGGCGGGGATGGCGTTCACCGCGGGCAGCGACGTGATGATCATGCCGAGCTGCATGAAATCCTCGAAGCTCCTGGCTTCGAAATCCTTTGGCGGGCGGATCTCGAGCTTCGTCTTCACGCAGGGCTGTCCCTCGACCTCGACGAGGTAGCCGTGTTCGAGGGGCCAATCGGGTTCGAGGGATTGTCCCTTGCGCCAGCGCACGCGCAGGTCGATCACCTTGCGGTCGTCTGCAATGCCCTGCCAGCTGGCTTCGATGCCGGCCACGCAGCCCTCTTCGATCACGAAGTAGCCGAGGTCGAGGCGTTCGGTCGCGACCGCGAAGTCCGACTCGCAACGCACCTCGTCGACATCGATCCCGAGAGCGTCGGCCATCATCAGGACGGCGTCTCCGAAGACCGCCGTGCCGTTCTTCACCATGCCCGGGAGTTCGGGATCGTTCGGAGGGCGGGTGAAGCCGATCGGGAGTTCGGTCTCGGGGGAGTTGTATCCCGTGCTGTCGACCGACTCGAGCACGCTGATCGAGTCGACGCGGTCGCAGATTCCCGCCGAGACGAGCCCCAGCAGGTTCGCGAAGCCCGGGTTCATGCCCGACCCGAAGATGGTGCTTCCGCCGGCAGCGCAAGCCGCTTCGATGCGCGCGCGATCCTCGTCGCCGAACGCGTGCCCGGTGATGAAGGCGGCGGTCGTGACCACGTTGATGCCCGCTTCGAGGATGCGCACGAGTTCAGAGGTGTCCGACCACAACGGGTTGTAGACGACGCAGTCGGGCTCGAGGGCGATCAGCGCGCCGATGTCGCGGGTGGCTTTGACGCCGAGCGGTGTGATCCCGGCCAGTTCGCCCGCATCGCGCCCCTCCTTCTCTTCGCCGTGTACGTAACAGCCGACGAGTTCGAGATTCGGGTTCGCGGCGACCGCTCGGATCGAGCGACGTCCGACATTGCCGGTGGTCCATTGGACGATGCGACGGGGCATGAGGGCCTCGCGTGAGTGGGTTCACTCCGCGCCGACGAGGCGCGGATAGTGCTCGGCCCAGGGCCGGCTGGCTTCGAATTCGTAGGCGATCTCGATCAGTCGCCGTTCCTTGCCCAATGGCGCGGCGACGTGGACGGCACGGGGGAGCCCGTTCGCATCGATACCGAGTGGAAGCGAGATGGCCGGTGTTCCCATCGCGTTCTGATACGGCGTGAATCCGACGAGCGGTTTGAGGCTCTCGTATACCTCTTCGAAGACGGAGTTCGGGTCGAGGGTGCCGAGCGGAAGCGGCGGAACCGTCAACACGGGCGAGAGCAGGATGTCGTGATTCGCGAAGATCGCTTCCGCCACCTGCTTCGACCTGCGCAGACGCCGAATGGCGCCGATCGCGCTGCCCAGGTTCTGGCCGAAGTAGCGAGCCATTCCCTTGGTCCATTCGTCGGTGGCATCGAAGTCGAAGCCGCGCCCCAACACGATTCGCCCTAGCCACTTCAGGCCGAACGGGCTGTAGCCCCAGAAGAGAAAGAAGTCGTCGTGGAGTTCAGCGGGGAAGGGGTTCTCGATCTCTTCGACCTTGTGGCCCTGGGCGGCCAGGGTGTTCGCCGCATCGATCACCGCCTGCACGTTCTCGGGATCACACGCTTCACCCCCCGGTCCGTGGGTGAAGAAGCCTACCCGCAAGCGTTCGCGACCCGGCCCTTCGACTGTGCCGATGGGTTCGAGCTTCGTGGGGTTGTGGGCTTCGGCGGCCGCGAAGAAGTTCGCGGTGTCGCGAACGGTCTTGGTGAGAACGCCCTGGGAGATGAACTCCATGGGCACGAGTGCCGCTGCATCCATGCTCGGCAAGCGCCCTCGTGAGCACTTGAGCCCGACGAGCCCGCAGTAGGCCGCCGGAATGCGGATCGAGCCACCGCCGTCGTTGCCGTGTGCGATCGGGATGGCGCCGCCGGCAACGAGTGCAGCCGACCCGCCCGACGAACCGCCGGGAGTGTGGTCGGGATGGAAGGGGTTGCGCGTCCTGCCGGTGAGCAGTGGCTCGGTCGAACCGGTCAGGCCGAACTCGGGCATCGTCGACTTGCCGAGCGGGATGAAACCGAGTGGCCGAAGCACGCGCTCGACGAAGACGGAGCTCTTCTTCGCGGGCTCGTCGGTCGTCGCGTGTGAGCCCATGCGCGTCGGGAAGCCCGCGAGATCGTCGGTGTCCTTCACGAAGGTCGGCACACCGGCGAAGCGGCCGGTGAGCGGGCCGCGGGCCTGTTCGAGGGCGCGCTCGAAGCCTTCGTTGACGACGGCGTTGAGGTGCGGATTGACGGCGCGTGTCGCCTCGATGGCGTGGGATATCACGAGTTCGGCCGAGACGTCTCCCGAGCTGATTGCGTCGGCGAGGGCCACGGCGTCGCTCGCGAGATACTCCTCGAATTTCATGCTGGCTCCTCGTCGGGTATGGGCGGCACGGGGTGGAGATCCGGCACACGCCGGATGATAAGCCAACCCGCCCCCACTCGAAGGTGGGGGCGGCTACGTGCTACCCCCTCGGCCATGAAGAACGAATCACTGCTCCCCGACGACGAGGACCTCGACCTCCTCCACACCCGCAACTACGAAGCGCGCGTCTACTGGATCTCGCAAGACGAACTCATGGTTCGCGGCGCGGTTTCCGACCTGAAGCCGCCGATGACCTACATCGAGGGCGATCCCAATCACCTCGAGATGCACCAGATGCAGGTCGAGCTACGCGTGTCGATTCGGGGCCTCACGATCACCGATGCGAAGGTCCTGTTCGAGACCCATCCCCACGGCGGCTGTCCGATGATTGCCGCCGACTATGAAAAACTGATCGGCCTCTCGATCGCGCGTGGCTTCAATCACAAGATCCGCGATCTCTTCGGTGGCCCGCGCGGGTGCACCCACACCAACGCTCTCCTGCAGGCGATGGCGCCGGCCGTCGTGCAATCGATGTGGTCGGTCTCGACCCGCAAGCAGCGCGAGGAGAATCGCAAGCCGGGAATGTCCGACCCCGAAGAGCGCTTGCGGCGTGTCGCCGCGAACACGAACACCTGTCACATCTGGGCCGAGGACGGCGATCACATCGCGGCGATCAAGCGCGGTGAGCGTTCGGGCTTCCCGCCGATCCCGGTGCGCGAGCGTTTGACGGAGCTGGGACGCGATCCCGAGGCCTGGGAGTAGGCTCAGCGCGGGTTCGAGAGCCCTCAGCCCGGATTCGAGAGCCCTCAGCGCGGGTTCGAGAGCCCTCAGCCCGGATTCGAAAGCATTGCGGCGACGGTTCCGCAAAGCGTCATCGCGAACAGGAACCACTTGAGGGTCGAGGGCTTCGCCGAGATCGCGAACTTCACCGCGACGTTCGCGCCGATCATCGTGCCCACCGCGAGGATCAACCCGGGTAGCCAGAGCACGAGGCCCTGGGCGATGAAGACCACCAGTGCGAGCAGGGTGAAGGCGCAGACGCAGACCATCTTGAGGGCGTTGGTGCGCACGAGGTCGTAACGCAGGCTTCCCGCGAGTGCGGTGATCAAGATGAAGCCGACCCCCGCCTGAACGAAGCCGCCGTAGACGCCGGCGATGAAGAGCCACCCCCAGGCGCGCGGCGTTTCGCGAACGGGGTTCGGCTCGGTGCCGGGCGGCGGGGCGATCACCTCGGGTCTGACCAGCATGATGATCGTCATACCCAGCATCGCGCCGAGGAGCAGGGGTTTCAGCAGGGTCGTCGGGGCGTAGGCGGCGAATGCCGATCCCACGGCGCCCCCGATCAGGGTCGGGACGAGGATCGGCCCGATGTCCTGCGTCGGCAGGCGCCCGTGTTGCTGGAAACCGTGCATCGCCACGGCGCTCTGCAGGAAGACGCCGACACGGTTCGTCGCGTTCGCCACATCGGCGGGCATCCCCATCACCATCAGCGCGGGCAGGGTGAGGTTCGTGCCGCCGCCGGCCAGCGTGTTGATCACGCCGGCCACCAGACCGGTGCCCACGAGCAGCAGGATGTGGACCAGGGAAATGTCGAGTTCGGACACGCGGGCCTCGGCTGCGGGAGCGGGAGGGGCGCCACGTTACCACCCGCCTCGGTGTTAGGATACGCGCCGGCCATTCGGGCCGACTGCGAAGCGGGGACGGACGCCATGCAGGATCTGACCGCGGTGCGACATCCGGTGTGCGGAACGCGCGGAATGGTCGCGACGACCGAGCCCCTCGCAACCGCCGCCGGCGTTCGCGTGTTCGCGCGCGGCGGCAATGCGGCGGACGCCGCGATCGCCACCGCCGCAGCCCTCGCCGTCGTCGAGCCCAACAACACGGGGCTCGGTGGCGACTGCTTTGCGTTGTACTTCGATGCGGAGACGAAGGAGATCAGCGCGCTCAACGGCTCGGGTCGCGCGCCGGCGTTGCTCAACCTCGATCGCATCGAGCAGGATGGCTTCTCGGAGCAGCTTCCTCCGCATCACGCCCACGCGGTGACCGCTCCGGGGGCGTGCGCGGGTTGGTTCGACTTCCACGCGCGACACGGTTCGCAGCCGATGCCCGACCTGCTGGCGCCGGCGATCGAACTCGCACGCGATGGGTTCCCCGTCGCCCCGTTCAACAGTCGCCTGTGGGAGATCGGGGTGAAGAGCCAGCTGCACCGCTCGCGCGGTGGGCGCGAACTCACGATCGACGGCCGCGCCCCGCGCGCGGGCGAGCGCTTCGCGAATCCGACGCTCGCGAACACGCTGGAGACGATCGCGAGCGGCGGCCCCAAGGCGTTCTACAGCGGCGCGATCGGTGAATCGATCGTGGCCGCGGTTCGCGAACACGGTGGCGTGTTGAGCGAGCAGGATCTCGCGGCACACATCAGCACCTGGGAAGAGCCGATCTCGGTGGGATACCGCGGGTTGCGCGTTCACGAGTGTCCTCCGAACGGGCAGGGCATCGCGAGCCTGATCGCGCTCAATATGTTGAGGTTGTGCGAGATCGAAGGTCAGGATCCTCTCGGCGCCGATCGTCTCCACCTGCTGATCGAGTTGATGCGGCTCGCCTTCGCAGATGCGCGTGCCTACGTGGCCGATCCCGCGCTGCAGACGGTGCCGACCGCGGAGCTTCTATCCGAAGCGTATGCAGCGGAGCGTTTGCGCTCCTTCGATCCGAAGCGCGCTGTCGTCGACCGTGTCGCGGGCAGTCCGATCGCGAGTTCCGACACCGTCTACTTCTGTTGTGTCGACGAAGCGGGCAACGCCGCTTCCTTCATCAACAGCAACTACATGGCCTTCGGTACGGGCATCGTTCCCGACGGCACGGGCTTCTCCCTGCAGAACCGCGGCCACGGTTTCAGCCTCGACCGCGGCCACCCGAACGCCCTCGCACCGGGCAAGCGCCCGTACCACACGATTATTCCCGGATTGCTCACGAACGAAGTCGACGGCAGCCTCTACGCCCCGTTCGGCGTGATGGGCGGCTTCATGCAACCACAGGGGCATCTGCAGGTCGTCGTCGCCATGGCCGACGACGGCCTCGACCCCCAGGCCGCCCTCGACCGCCCGCGCTTCAACATCACCGACGGCACCGCGGGCGGCGCGGTCAAACTCGAACCAGGCATCCCCGACGAAACCCTGAACGAACTCCGCGCCCGCGGCCACGACATCGACAAGAGCGGGGGCTTCCTCCAGGTGCTCTTCGGCCGAGGCCAGATCATCCGCCGGGATGAAGCGGGCGTGCTGTGGGGCGGCACCGATCCACGGGCGGATGGGTGTGTGATGGGAGTTTGATCCGCCGATCGCGGTACGGCTCAGTCGACGACTCCGCTCATCGATTCCGTTCGTAGAGCGAGCTGCGACGCACGGCGCGAACGAGTTCGATCAGCTTGCGCACGTGTTCCGGGTTGTGGGAGGTCGCGATCTGGTGATAGGCAGCGGCGAGGGCCTCCTCTTTCCGTCCGGCCTTGATCAGGAGCGCAACGTACTCGATGCCGCCACCAAACATGTCTCCGGCTTTGTCGACGGCGTCGAGGCCGATGGTGGCGTCTCCGTCCGGGTGATAGGCGTGATACGCCGAGATCCCGAACCAACAGCGCCCGCAACCCGGATCGCTTTCCACCGCATCGAGGAAGTGGACATGACCACGCCGTAGAAGCTCGTGCTTCTCCTCATCCGTGAGGGAGTCGGGGTCGGGTTCCTCCGCAGACCCGGTGGAGGACGGCTCCGGTCGAGGTTGCGTCGCCAGGAAGTAGTGGGTCAGCTCGACCGCACCCAGGGCGCGTGGACGATACCTGGAAGAGGCTTCGATCTTCTCGGCAGTCTTGCTGGCGGCCTCGAGATCGCCGGCCGCAGCTTGTGATATCGCAAGTCCGAACAGGGCCCTGTCCCAGCCGACCCGTTCGCTGAGTGCTCCTGCAAAGTGGGTCGCCGCTTGTCGCGGCCGCTCGAGCGTGAACGCGTGCTCGCCGAGGTCGAGATGGACTTCCGCTGGGGAAACCTCTTCGAACTGGATCGGCGTAGCCGAATCGTCGATCGCGTAGTGCCGGTAGAGCACATCCGAGTCGTTGTACAGGCGCGTGCGATGGCGGTCGTATCGCAGTTGCATGGCCTCGATCGACATTCCAAAGGCCTTCGGAAAGGCCTGGTTCACAGATTCACCGTTGCTGAGGGCGCGGACGAATGCGCGCAGCTGAGGTTCGAGGGTGCTCGCGTTCGCCGAGGTCATCGCGAAGTGGACGAATCCCCAGGAGTCTGCGTAGTACGAAAGCATGCGGTTCATCGGAAGCGAGAGAGGAGTCCGGGTTCTCAACATTTCCCGCAGCGTCGTCTTTCCGTGCTGTCGCATCGACTCCGAGCGAATGGGGAGCACGCGCCCCAGGCTCGCTACGCCGGGACGGAGTACAGCGGACGACAGGTACTCCGCGTAGCCCTCGTGGAACCAGACGGGAAACTGCTCGCCTGGGTTGTTCATCAGAAGGAGGTGGACGACCTCGTGAAACAGGGTCGATGTGGTGTGCTCTGGGAAGTCGGTCGTCAAGGAGATGTAGAAGGTGCCGAAACCCGGAATGACATGTCCGGCCGTGACGCCACCGGTGTAGTGCGCGTAGTCGCGGATCGAGTCGAACAGGTGGAGCTTGATCGGATACGGCGGCAGCCGATGGTCACCGACGATTTCCGCGAGCTGGAGAAAGCGAGAGAGCTTTCGGAGGTGACGCTCTGCGATTTCGGGGTCGGTGTTCGTCAAGACCTGGATGCTTCCCACCTGTGCGACTCGCCAGTCCCGAGCATCGAGTTTCCAGGGTCGGACGTCGGGAGGCGCGCAGGCCAGCGCGCTCCATCCAATCAGGAACAACACGTGCCACGAGCCCGTCCGTCTCCAACGGCTCATGGGAGTGCCTCATCCATGAGGTTGTCGATCTCGCGTCGAAGCAATCGGCGGTTCTCGAAGAGGTCGCCTCTCACACGGAACGCAAAGCTGAAGTACCGGTAGGCGCCCTCGAAGGCCTTCTCGACTTCGTAGTACTCGTGCACGGGCTCGAGTCCGCGCAAGTGGGTCCCGAGCTCGCGTCCTTCTGCGTCGTAGACGCGAACGCGCAGGGAGCTGCCCATCGATGGTGCGTGGTACTGGGCGTCGCCGAAGCCGACCGAGAGGACGCGCTTGACCCCGTCCCATTGGAGAGAGCCGCCCTTGCGACGCCCCTTTCGTTCAAGGAGGTCGGGCCACAAGACACCTCGAGCGTCGTACTCCTCGACGAGTCCCGCGATGAATCCCTGCCGAGCCTTCTCGACACTCGCTGGATCGAATCCTTTCTCGCGAAACTCGAGACCACCGATCTCGTCGACGGCCCGTGTCCATCTCCGGATTTCATCGATCAGGCGCGGTTGTGTGAAGGCCACTCTTCGCTTGCGGAGATCTTCGGCGAGTAATTCGCTCATGATCTCTGCGCCGTGCGCGAAGTACTCGCGTGGAATCCGAACGATGTTCAGCGGAAGGAGTACCCACTCGGGCTCCGCCGTTCGGGTGCTCCGTGGAGAGGGTTCGCAGGCGGATTCATCGGGGGAAAGCACGAATCCGATCAGCATCACGGCAAGGAGTCGGGGTGCCAGAGTCTGCGTCACGAGATCCAGTCTATCCGCGCGACTCGAGCCAGTCACGTTGGTTCTGGGGCGTTACGCTCTAGCTATGGCGAACGAACCCGACGACTTCGAGACATTCGACCACATCCTCGCCACCACACGCTCGGTGCGTCGACGTATCGACTTCGAGCGACCGATCGAACCCGAGGTGCTCGAAGCATGCATCGACCTCGCGGTGCAGGCGCCCACCGGAATCAACGCGGAGAACTGGCGGTTCGTGGTCGTGACCGACACAGAAAAGAAGCGGTCGATCGCGGAGTTGTATCGGCAGGGGGGCGAGGCGCTGGTGAAGGCGCGCGGGGTGGAGCTGAAGGCGACCCAGCGTGAGCACGCAGATCGACTACACGAAATGCCCGCGCTCGTGCTGGTCTGTGCGGAGGGCCGGCCAGCCGCGGGTTCGGCGGCGATGCAGGTCGGCTTCTACGGATCGGTGTTGCCCGCGGCGTGGTCGCTGATGCTCGCGCTGCGGGCGCGCGGGATCGGGTCGACCTGGACGTCGCTGCTCGTCCTGCACGAGGAAGCCGTGGCCGAGGTGCTGGGGATCCCCGCCGACGTGAGCCAGACGGTTCTGCTGCCCATCGGGTACATGAAAGACGCCGTGCTCAAGCCGGCGAACCGCAAGCCGGCGCGCGAGGTCACCTATTGGAATGGTTGGGGCACGACGCGCGATTGAACGCTCGCGCTACTCCTCGCCCGCATCCTCGATCACGCGCCCCTCGGCGTCGCGAATCTCGGGGACGTCGGGTCGCGCGCGATTGTCGCCGAACTTGGCGTCGCGTTCGCGGAAGGCGCCTGCGAGACCCTTCTCCTTCACGGCCTGGTGGTACTCCTTCGTGCCCGGCGCGCGATGTCCTCGCGCGTCGTTCTCTGCGGCCATGCGCTGAAGCGTCTGCGCGCCCATCAACTCCATCGAGAGGTTGATGATGCGCTTGTTCGCGGCCAGCAGATCGGGGTCGATCATGGCCATGCGGTCGGCGAGGCTCTCGACTTCCTGTTCGAGGAGGTCCTTCGGGACCGACTTCATCACGAGGCCGATCTTCGCGGCGTCTTCGCCGGTCACGATGTCGCCCGTGAGGTTCAGGCGCTTGGCCCACTGTGGACCACAGTGGTAGACCCACATGTTGTTCGGCAGGGCTCCGAGGTTGCGCGCTGGCGGGAAGCCGATGCGCGCATCGTCGGCGGCCACCACCATGTCGCAGGTGAGGGCGAGGTCCGTCCCCCCGGCGAGGCAGTTGCCGTGCACCTGGGCGATCGACGGCTTGTGCATTTCGAAGAGCGTGCGAATGCGGCGGTTGTTTCGTTCCAGTTGCCAGATGTCGTCGTCCAGCGTCCGCATGCCGCGGCGCGGAACGCCGTCGTCGGGCGGCCGCGCACCCGTGCCCGCGAGGTCGTAACCGGCACAGAAATCCTTCCCCGCGCCGCGCAGGATCACACTGTGCACGCGCTTGTCGTCGTCGGCGTTCCACAGTGCGTCTTCGAGCTCGGCGAGGAGCGGGTTCGCCAGTGCGTTGCGCTTCTCGGGGCGGTTGAGCGTGATGCGCGCGCGTCCATCCGCGACTTCGTAGGTGATGTACTCGTACGACATGGGGGCCTCTCGGGTGTGATGAACTAGGAGGTCGCGCCGCCGAGCAGCGGCGTCATGACTTCTTCGCAGAACAGGCGCAGACGGTACCACGCGCGATCGAGGGGGATGCCGCCGGCCAGCGGGTGCAGCACGGCGATCTCTTCCCCGCCTTCGGCGTAGCGTTTGCGCGCCTGCTCGGGAGTGATGATCTCGAAGCGCTTCTGCGCCTTGAGGTCCTCGATCGACTCGACGGCCTGCTCGCTCGGGCGCGCGACGCCTTCCTTCGCCCACGAGTGATACTCGGAGAGTTCGCGTAGGAAGTAGGGCGCGAGCTCTTCCCATGCGGCATCGGGATCGGGGTCGACGAAGAGCATGGTGTTGCCTGTGCCGGGGCTGTAGTAGAAGCCCTGCTTCCCCTGACGGACGAGTTCTTCTTCGTACAGCTGCTTCAGGTCGGGTCGGTCCTCGGCGGGATAGAAGGGAAGCCCGAGCCTTGCGGCGCGCCGCACCGCCACCGGGCTCATGCCGCCGACGAAGAAGAGGGGATGTGGACGCGACATCGGGATCGGCGTGACGCGCACCGTCTTCCCCTTGTACTCGAAGGGTTCCCCCTTCCAGGCGGCGAGCAGGGTTTCGAGGCATTCATCCATCAGTCGGCCGCGCTCTTCGAACGATTTGCCCGTCGCGTGGTATTCGATCGGGCGATAGCCGAGGCCGGCGACGAAGCTGAAGCGCCCGCCGCTCGCGAGATCGAGCACGGCAATGTCCTCGGCGAGGCGGATCGGGTCGTAGAGGGTGACGAGCAGGGCGGCGACGCTCACGCGCACACGCTGCGTGCGCGCGATGACCATGGCGGCGACGGTGAGCGGAGCGGGCAGCCAACCGTTGTCGGCGCAGTGGTGTTCTTCCAAGTTGACGGCGCCGAAGCCCTGGGCTTCGACGTACTCCGCCATGTCGAGCACGGCCTGGTAGCGCAGGGCTTCGTCGGCGGGGTCGTCGCACAGACCCGTCATGTTGATGCGAAGTGCTGCGTTGATGGCCACGGGGCCTCCCTCGGGTGCGAGGTTGATACCTGGGCAAAGCAAAGGTGTCGAGGCGAAGTCGACGGATGCGAGCGCCCCCTATACTGCGGCGTCTTCACGCGTCCGTCGCAATGGGAGATCGAGATGAAAGGCCTGTTCCGGGTGCTCGCCGGGATCGTCGGCGCGCTGCTGCTCTTGATGCTCGCGATCGTCGTCTTCGCGCGCTTTCACGACGGCCCCGTCGCCGCCTTCGCGGGTGGCCCCTTCGAAACTGGCGAGTGGGCCGAAGCGAAGGGACTCGACTGGTCCTTCGTGAAGGACATGCAGACGATCGAGTTCCAGCTCCTCGACCCCGCGCGCTCGCGCACCGTCTGGATCACCTACCACGATGGCAAGGCGTTCATTCCCTGCGGCGTGCCGAACTTCCGACTGTGGAAGCAGTGGCCCAACGAGGCACTCGCCGACGGGCGCGCAGTCCTGCGAATCAACGGCCAGCGCTATGCGGTCGACGTGGTCAAGACGGACGACGCCGCAGAACGCGCTGCCGTATTCAGCGAACTCGCACGCAAGTACGGCAGTGCGCCTCCCGATGACGGGAGCCTCGACGATCTCGTCTGGGTCTTTCGCATCGAGCCGCGCGATCGCGGCTAGTCGCCTTCGTCGTCGCTGCGCCTGGAACGCGACTCGCATTCCGCCCTCGCGATCTCGTTCGGATTCGGGCGCAGTGGTAGCCTTGCCGCTTCCGCACAACCTGGAGTGACCCATGGGCGAATCCGCCGGCCCCCTCGACTACAGAGCCTTCGACTGCGACAACCACTACTACGAGGCGATCGACGCCTTCACGCGTCACGTCCCCGCGAACATGCAGGGGCGCTGCGTGCAGTGGTGCGAAATCGATGGACGAAAGCACCACCTCGTCGGGGGCAAGCTCGCTCGCGCCGTGAAGAACCCGACCTGGGATCCGATCGCCAAGCCCGGCGCGATCAGCGACTTCCTGCGCGGCAATCCCCTCGGCAAGGAGAGCGCGAAGCTCCTCGCCGATCGCGAGCCGCTACCCGACTATTACATGAACAACGATGCCCGGGTCGCGAAGCTCGAAGAGCAGGGGCTCGAAGGCCTGTGGCTCTTCCCGACCCTGGGCGTGCTCTACGAAGAGCTCGTGAAGGAAGACACCGATGCGGTCGTGACCCTCTTCACGGCCTTCAATCGCTGGATGCAGGAAGACTGGGGCTGCAACCACAAGGGCAAGATCTTCGGCGCGCCCTACATCAGCCTGTGCGACGTCGATTGGGCCTGCAGTGAACTCGAATGGGCCCTCGCCCAGGATGCCCGCACGATCGTGATGCGCCCGGCCGCCGTCTGGACCCGCCACGACGGCGTGATGTCCCCTGCGAACGTCATGTTCGACCCCTTCTGGGCGCGCGTGAACGAAGCGGGCATCACCGTGGTGGTGCACGCCGCCGATTCCGGCTACACGACCCACGGCTATGTGAAGGACGGTTTTTCCTCCGACTTCGGTGGCGCCTTCTCGCCCAACATCAAGCACTTCAACATCGAGCGCGCGGCCTACGACTTCCTGATCACCCTGGCCTACGAGCGTCTGTTCGAGCGCTTCCCGAACATCCGCGTCGCCTCGATCGAGAATGGCGCCGAGTTCCTGCCCGATCTCTTCCGCAAGCTCGACCAGTCGGCGAAGCGTCTCGCCAACGCGGGCTACTACAAGGAGCACCCGGGCGAACTCTTCCGCGAACACGTCTGGATCAATCCCTTCTGGGAAGACGACGTGAACGAGGTGGCGGAGATCATGGGCGTCGACCGCGTGATCTTCGGTTCCGACTGGCCCCACATCGAGGGCATGCCCGAACCGCTGGACTATCTCGGCGACCTCGAGAAGTTCTCGGCCGAAGAAGTCCGCAAGATCATGCGCGAAAACGTGATGGAGCTGAACGAGCGCCGCCCGCTCTAGCCGGGGAGCGCGCTACCAGGGGTGCAGTCGAACCGGCAGTGCGTGGTAGCCCTTGACGAAGCTCGAGGCGACGCGGTCGACCTCACCGACCACCTCGACACGCTCGAAGCGCTCGAGGATCTCCTCCCACAGAACGCGCAGCTGCATCTCGGCGATGCGGCTTCCCATGCAGAAGTGAACGCCCCAGCCGAACGAGAGGTGTTGCTTCGCTTCCATCGTACGGTCGCGGTCGATGATGTACTCGTCGCCGCGCGGGAAGGCCTCTTCGTCGCGATTGGCCGAGACGTACCACATCACGACCTTTTCGCCCTGCTTGATCTTCTTGCCGCGTAGTTCGGTGTCCTGGGTCGCGGTGCGCCGCATGTGGGCCAGCGGCGTCTGCCAGCGGATGGTCTCGTTCACGAGGCTCGGGATCAGCGAGCGATCGGCGCGCAGCTTGTCGTATTCCGCCGGGTTCTCGTTCAGCGCGAGGACGCCGCCGGTGATCGAGTTTCGCGTGGTGTCGTTGCCACCGACGATCAACAGGATGAGGGTGCCGAGGTAGCTCACGGGGTCGACGGTGGGGTTGAGGTCGCTCGTCGCGTCGGAGTTGGCCAGGGCGGTCACGAAGTCGAGGCTCTCGACCGGCTGGCCGCGGCGCTCGTTCCAAAGCCTGGTGAAGTACTCGAGGCACTCGCGCAGGACGTCTTGCCGCTCTTCCTGAGTCTTGCCCATTCGCGCCAGCTGTTCGTCACCCGCGGTCGTCATGTCCGACCAATAGGTGAGCTTGCGGCGGTCTTCCCAGGGGAAGTTGAACATGGTCGCCAGCATGTTGGTCGTGAGTTCGATCGAAACGCGATCGACCCAGTCGAAGGTCTCGCCGATCGGGAGGCTCTCGAGGATCTCGACCGCGCGTTTGCGCACGATGGGTTCGAGGGTCTTGAGGTTGCGGGGCGACGAGACCGGCTGCACGACCTTTCGATGTCGTGTGTGTCGCTCGCCGTCCATCGTGATGAACCCGGCGTTCTGGATCACCGAGCCGGGCTCGGGGTCGGCCACCGTGATCGAAGGCTCGGAGGAGAAGATCTCCGGGTTCTTCTCGACGTAGACGATGTCGTCGTATTTCGTGATCGACCAATAGCCCCCGAACTCACTCTCGGGGCACCAGTGCACGGGATCTTCCTTGCGCAGCCGTTCGAAGTACGGCCAATGCGAATCGAGTCGCCAGAGTTCCGTCTGCGTGACGTCGATGTCTTCGAGGGCCACCGACGCGGGGTCGACCTCGGCCAGATTGATCTTCGGGACGTAGGGGGTGGGCTCGGTTTCGCTCATGGGGGTCTCCTCGGACGGGTGGCGGTCGGCGCATCCACGATCCGCTCGCGTATGGCGAGGAGAATAAGAAAGGCCAGGGATGGGTGCGATCGCTTGGCGATTTATTGCTTGACTTTCGCGATGGGAGGGCAGAGCATACGCAGACGTATGGTCGAGGCGCTCGCGAAGCCCCGTCTCGGACGGGCGGAATGGATCCGGGAAGGCCTGATGGCCCTCGCGCAGGTGGGCGTCGAGGCGGTGCGCGTCGAGCCCCTCGCCAAGCGACTGGGGGTCACCAAGGGCAGCTTCTACCACCATTTCAAGGATCGCGACGATCTGCTGGTGGCTTTGCTCGACTCCTGGCGCGAGAGGGCGACCTCGTTGGTCATCCTGCTGGTGAACCAATACAGCGATCGCTCGGTCGAGCGTATTCGTCGCCTGCTCGAACTCGTGGTCGATTCCGTCACCCAGGAGAGCTTCGGGCTGCTCGACGTCGGCATTCGCGATTGGGCGCGGCGCGACCGCCGCGCGCAGTCGGTGGTGGAGGCCGTCGATGCCCTGCGTCTCGAATACATCGCGGATCGCTTCATCGCCCTCGGCTGCACCCGCGAAGACGCCGAATTTCGCGCATTCTTCGTCTACTCCTACATCCTGGGCGAAGGGCAGATGGGCGCGGCCAGCTCGAACGAACAGCGCCGAGCGCGCGTCGATTTCTGCATCGAACGCATGACCCACGATCTCGAAGACCTCGAGATCAGGGAGGCCCAGACGTCATGACTCCTTCCTCCCCCCGACTCGAAGACCAGGTTGCGTTGATCACCGGCGGCGCCAAGGGGCTCGGCCGCGCGATCGTCGACCGCTTCGTCGCGGAGGGGGCCCGCGTCGTCGTACTCGATCGCTCGCAGGAGGCCCTCGACGCGCTCGCGGACGAGTACGGGGATCGCGTGGTCGGGGTCGCCGGCGACGTCCGTTCCGTCGATGCGAATGATCGCGCGGTGGCGAGCTGTCTCGAGAGCTTCGGTCACCTCGACTGCGCCATCGCCAACGCGGGCATCTGGGACTACTCCCGCCCACTGGTCGATCTACCTGCGAAGGACATCGACCTCGCCTTCGACGAGTTGATGGGTGTCAACCTCAAGGGCCCCGTGCTGCTCGCGAAGGCGGCGCTTCCAGCCCTCGTGCGCAGTGAGGGGAGCTACCTCGTCACGATCTCGAACGCCGGCTTCTATCCCGATGGCGGCGGCGTGCTCTACACCGCGAGCAAGCACGCATTGGTGGGGCTCGTGAAGCAGCTCGCCTACGAGTGGGCGCCGGCCGTGCGCGTGAACGGCGTCGCGCCCGGAGCCATCCACACCGATCTGCGCGGGCCCGCGGCCCTCGGTATGGACGAGCGCTCGATCGAAGAGCTCAACCTGCCCGAACGCGTGCGCGACTTCGTGCCGATCGGGCGTGTGCCCGAGCCCGAGGAATACGCCGCCGCGTATGCGTTCTTCGCGAGTCGCAGCGATGCCGTCCCAGCGACGGGGTCCGTGCTCAACTTCGACGGCGGCATGGGCGTGCGCGGTTTCGCGCGGACCCGCGGTGGGAGCAAGCTCCGCGAACGATTCGCGAACGACGAAGGAGGGAATTCATGAGCGTCTCGTCATTGGGTTATCTCGGGCTTTCGGTTTCGGATACCGGGGCCTGGACGCGCTTCGCATGTGATGTGCTCGGGCTGATGCCCGCGGCCGAAGAGGGCAAGCTGCGGATCGACTCCCGCGAGTGGCGCATCGCGCTGCACGAAGGCAGTGAAGACGACATCGCGTACGCGGGCTTCGAAGTGGCGAGCCCCCGGGCCCTCGACGATCTCGAGGCGAAGTTGGCGTCGGCGGGTCGCCCGGTGAAGCGCGGCGACGACGCGCTGTGCAAGGAACGCGGCGTCGCGCAGCTCGTCGTGACCGAGGACCCCGGTGGCCTGGCCGTCGAACTCTTCTGTGGACAGATGGATCGCGGCAACGTGCCGTTCGCGTCTCCGGTCGGTGTCACGGGTTTCCACACCGGCGATCAGGGCCTCGGACACATCGTCCTCGCCGCACCGGAGATCGACGCCGTACGCAGCTTCTACGTCGATCTCCTCGGCTTCCGGCTCTCGGACCACATCTCGATGGGGCCGGTGGTGCTCGAGTTCTATCACTGCAACCCGCGCCATCACACGATTGCGCTGCTTCCGGCGCCTCTGCCGAAGCGCATGCATCACATGATGCTCGAGGTGGAGCGCTTCGATGATGTGGGCTTCGCCCACGACCGCTGTCAGGAGGCGGGCGTTCCCATCAGCACGACCCTCGGCAAGCACACGAACGACCAGATGGTCTCCTTCTACGTGAAGACGCCCTCGGGCTTCGATCTCGAATACGGCTTCGGGGGCATCGCAGTCGACGACGCCACCTGGAGCATCGGTCGCTACGACAAGACGAGCATCTGGGGGCACAAGCCGGGCTGAGCCCACCCCGAACTGGAGCGATCATGAACCAGCGAGATTTTCGCCAGTACGTGAACTGGGAAGAGGGCCTCGTCGATCGGTCGATCTTCACCGACCCCGAGATCTACGCGCTCGAGATGGAGCGCATCTTCGCGCGGGCCTGGAACTTCGTGGTGCATGAATCGCAGATCCCCGAAGTGGGCGACTACTTCATGAACTGGATCGGCAGCGATCAGGTGATCGCGGTGCGCAACAAGCAGGGCGGGGTTTCGGTGCTGCTCAACTCCTGCCGGCACCGCGGCAACGCCGTGTGTCGCGCCGAGCAGGGGCGCACGAAGACCTTCGTGTGCCCGTACCACGGCTGGAGCTTCGGGCTCGACGGTGAGTTGATCGGGGTGCCCGGGCTCAAGGACTTCTACCGCGACGATCTCGACAAGGCGCAGTGGGGGCTCGGCCGGGCGGCCCAGGTGGAGAGCTACAAGGGCTTCGTCTTCGCCACGATGGACGCGGAAGCCGTGGGCCTCGGGGAGTACCTCGGCGACGTCGGGCGCGTGGGCATCGACATGATCGCCGAGCGCGGCGAGATGGAAGTGATCGACGGCGTGCAGAAGAACCGCATCGCCTGCAATTGGAAGCTCGCGGTCGACAACATGTACGACTGGTACCACCCGATGATCTCGCACAAGTCGGCGGTGCAGGCGAAATACTCGCCAATCTTCGACGACCCCGACCATGTCTTCGCTCCCAACACGCAAATGGTGATGCTCGGCGAGTACGGGCACGGGATCGGCGGGCCGATGTTCACGCGCGAACAGGTCGAGGAAGTCTCCTCGGCGCCCGATCCCCACGCGGTCGACCCCTTCCTCTCCGCGCGGCTCGCGCCGAAGGTGAGCGAGTCGATGGGCCCGGCGGGTCTTCGCACCAAGGGGCATCCGAACATCTTTCCGAACCTCTGGATCACGCTGACGGGCATGCAGATGTGTCTGCGCATCCCGCGCGGGCCCGAGGAGACCGAGCTCTGGTGGTTCACCTTCATCGAGAAGGACGCCGACGAAACGTCTCGCAAGAACGTCTTGAACGTCGCTTCGCACATGTTCGGGCCCGCGGGTCTGCTCGAACAGGACGACGGAGAGAACTGGGAGCAGTGCACGCGCGGAACCCGCGGCGTGGCCGGTCGGCGTTACCCGCTCCACTTCGGGATGGGGGCCGGCCACGACACGGTCTCCACCGACGGCGGGCAGGCCCACATCGAAACGAAGGTGAACGAGCACGGGCAGCGCTGGACCTACCGCTGCTGGGCGGATTGGATGAGCGCGGCCGACTGGCCCGCGTTGCGCGCCGATCACGCGGCGCCGCCCACGGATCGCGTGTAGGGAGAATCCGTGATGTCGAAGACGATCGACGACGTGATCCGCCAGTACGAGGTCGAGCAGTTCTATTTCGAAGAAGCGGCGCTCCTCGACGCGCGCGACTTCGAGGCCTGGCTGCGGCTACTCGCTCCCGACATCCACTACTGGATGCCGATCCGCCGTACCGTGATGAAGGCCGACATCGATCGGGAGTTCACGGCGCCCGGGGCGATGTCCTACTTCGACGACGATTTCGCGACCCTCGAAGCGCGCGTGCGGAAGCTCTCGACCGGCTTCTCGTGGAGCGAGGATCCGCCGTCGCGCACCCGGCACAACATCACGAACGTTCGGGTAGTCGAAGCCAGGGGAGACGAACTCACGGTCGAGTCGAACTTCCACCTCTACCGCAGCCGCCTCGAGAGCGACGAAGACGAGTGGTTCGGCCGGCGGCGCGACGTGCTTCGCCGGGTCGAAGACGGCTTCCGGATCGCCGAACGCCACATCTTCCTCGACCACACGTTGCTCATGTCGCGCAACATGAGCAACTTCTTCTAGGATATCCGGCTCGATAGCCTCGAAAGGAACTCGCTCGATGACGATGCAACGCACCCCCCTCCTGCTTCACCGCCTGACGGATCGCGGCGCCAAGGTCGCACCCGACGTCGAGGTCGTCACGAAGACGGCCGACGGCGCGCATCGTCAGAGCCTCGCGCAGACCCGCGCGCGGGCTTGCCAACTCGCCCATGCCCTGGCGGCCGAAGGCGTGGACCCGGGCGATCGCGTCGCGAGCTTTGCCTGGAACAATCACTACCACCTCGAGATGTACCAGGGCGTGCCTTCGATGGGCGGCGTGCTCCACACCCTGAACATCCGGCTCTCGGCGGGCGAGCTCGAGTACATCGTCAACCACGCCGAGGACAAGATCATCATCGCCGATCAGGATGTGCTGCCCCTGCTCGAACCGCTGGTGGGCAAGATCCCGACGGTGAAGCGCGTGGTCGTGTGCCGCGAGCCCGGCGCCGGCGATTGGTCGACGGAGCTTCCCGGTGCGGTCGACTACGACGAGTTCATCTCGGGGCATCCGACCGACTACGAGTGGCCGGACCTCGACGAGAACGCGCCGATGGGCCTGTGTTACACGAGCGGCACCACGGGCATGCCGAAGGGCGTGATGTACACCCATCGCAGCACCTACCTCCACACCATTGCCCAGGCGATGACGGATTCGCTTGCGATGAGTGCCGCCGACTCGGCGCAGGAAGTGGTGCCGATGTTCCACGCGATGAGTTGGGGGATGCCCTTCACATCTCTCATGGTCGGCGCCAAGCAGGTGTTGCCCCACAAGTTCATGACCCCCGACGCGCTGTTGGACCAGATGTCCGAAGAGGCCGTCACGATCTCGGCGGGCGTGCCGACGATCTGGCAGGGGGCCGTGGGAGCGATCACCGCGGAGCCCAATCGCTGGGATCTTTCGAGTCTCAACCGCGTGACCTGCGGTGGCTCGGCACCGCCGCCTTCGCTGATCCAGTGGTTCTGGGACAACCTGAACTGCGAGATGATCCAGGGTTGGGGCATGACCGAGACCAACCCGCTGGCCACCGTGTCGCGCCGCATCGCCAAGCGCTCGCACCTGACGGCCCTCGACGAGGAACTCGCGGCCAACCAGTGCAAGGCGGGGCTCTCGATTCCCGGCCTCGAAATCGAGATCTTCGACGAAGAGTGGAACCCGCAGCCCCACGACGGCAAGAGCGTGGGCGAGGTGTGCATCCGCGGCCCGTGGATCTGCTCGGAGTACTACAACAACCCGCAGCCCGACAAGTTCCACGATGATTGGCTGATCACCGGTGATGTCGGGATGATCGATCCCGAGGAGTACCTGATCCTCACCGATCGCTCGAAGGATCTGATCAAGAGCGGCGGCGAGTGGATCAGCTCGATCGATCTCGAGAACCACATCTGCGCCCTCGACGGTGTGGCCCAGGCAGCGGTGGTTGCAGCGCCGCACCCGAAGTGGGACGAGCGCCCGATCGCATTGGTGATCAAGGCCGAAGGGCAGGACCCGACGCCCGAAGAGATCCTCGCCCATTGCGAGAGCCGCTTTGCGAAGTGGCAGCTGCCAGACGAGATCCTCTTCCGCGACGAGATCCCGCTTACCTCGACGGGCAAGATCGACAAGAAGAACATCCGCGCCGCCCTCGACGGCGAGGGCTATCAGCTTCCCGATCTGCGCGGCGAATAGCGCAGCGGATCAGCTGGCCGAGCCCTGGTTGACCACGGCTCGGGCCACGCTCGCTTCGACGATCGGCACCTCGCTCTCGGCGAGGGGCGCCATCTTCTGCTTGCGCGCGAGCGCCGCTTCGATGTAGGGCGTGAGTTCTTCGGCCTTCTTCGCCTCGCGCTCTTCGCGCCCGGCCGTGAGCTTGGGCATCACCTCGCGCGCGAAGATCTCGAGGGTCTCGCAGATGTGCTCGTGTCGATTGCGACCGGCCTGCTGCATCAGGATCACCTGATCGATGCCGCTGTCCTGGAGCTCGAGCAGGTGGCGGGTCATGTCTTCGGGGGTACCGATGCCGGGGGCGTGGGCGAAGTCGTTCGCATCGCCGCTCTCGGCGCGCCGCACCATCTCCTCGGTGCCGATCTTGCGCTCGGCCTGGAAGTTCTCCCAGATCTTCGAGTAGCCGGGCACGCTGTCGCGCGCGACCAGCGACTGGAGGGCGAAGCCGAAGAACTCGAAGCCCTCCTGGCCCCGGCGAATCGCCTCGGCGCGGTCTTCGTGGATCGAAAAGGCCGAGACCACGGCGATGTTCGCGTTCACCGAATGGCCTAGCGGCACGCAGGCCTCGCTCTTGATGATGTCGTAGTAGATGTCGCTCCAGGTATGCGCTTCTTCGGGGTCGACGAACGAAAAGGCCAGCACGCCGAGTCCGAGCTGGGCGGCCACCTTGATCGTGTCGCGATTCGTGCAGGCCATCCACATGGGTGGATGGGGTTTCTGCAGGGGCTTCGGCAGCACGTTGCGACAGGGCATGGAGAACGACTGCCCCTCGAAGCCGGGGTAGGGCGACATCACCATCATGTTGGCGATCTGTTCGGCGGCTTCGAGAGACATCGCACGCTTGGTCTTGGCCGGGATGCCGAAGCCACCGAGTTCGAGACGCGTCGCCCCCTCGCCGATGCCGAAGTCGACCCGGCCACTCGAGATGAGATCGAGGGTGCCGATGGTCTCCGCGGTACGCGCGGGGTGGTTGTAGTTCGCGATCACCTGCCGGATGCCGTGCCCCAGGCGGATGTTCTGCGTACGTGCGGCAGCGGCTGCGAGGAAGACCTCGGGTGCCGAGGAGTGGGAGTACTCCTCGAGGAAGTGGTGCTCGACCTCCCACGCGTAGTCGATGCCCAGGCGATCGGCGAGTTCCACCTGCTCGAGGGCTTCGTGGAACAAGCGATGCTCGGCATCGTCGTCCCACGGACGGGGCAGCTGCAGCTCGTAGAAGACGCCGAATCGCATCGAGACCTCGGGGTTCGGTTGAGCTCTGTTCGACTTTGCGGATGACTACGCCTTGCCTTCCACCCAGAAGTAGTTCATTCCGCGAAAGCTCGGATTGGCCGCGTACTCGTGCCCACCGGTGCCAAACGAAAGCGAGGGGAAGCGGTCGAGCAGGGCCGCGAAGGTCTCCTGGGCCTCCATGCGCGAGAGATGGGAGCCTAGACAGTAGTGCGTGCCGCCGCCGAAGCTTTGCAGGCTCGTGTTCTCCCGTTCGATGTCGAAGCGATCCGGGTCTGCGTGGACCGCGGGGTCGCGATTGGCGGCGGCCAGCGAAACGCTGAGCGATTCGCCCCTGGGAATCGTGATGCCATCGAAGGTCGTGTCTTCGTGCACGATGCGCCCCGAGTTGGTGACGGGGGAGTCGTAGCGAAGCACTTCGTCGACGGCCTTCTTCATCAACTCGGGCCGCTTGCGCAGCTTCGCCTGCTGGTCGGGATGCCGAAGCAGGGCCATCGTGCCGTTGCCGATCAGGTCGGTGGTCGTGAGGTTTCCCGCGAGCAGGAGCAGGTCGCATTGGCTCACGATTTCGTTGTCGCTCAGTCGGTCGCCGTCCTTCACCGTGTGGACCATGTGGCTGATCAGGTCGTCACCGGGCTTGCGCCGGCGCAGTTCGATCTCCTCGCGGAAGAACTCCATCATGTTTTCCTGGGCGAGCTGCGCGGTGGCGAGATCAGCCGGATCGACCACGGGGGTGAAGGCGACCTTGATCATCTGCCCCGACCAGGTCTTGAACTGTTCGTGCTTCGACGAGTCGATGCCGAGCAGCTCGGCGATCACGACGGTGGGAACCGGGTTGGCGACGCGATCGATCAGATCGAACTCGCCGTCTTCGATCGCGGCCACCGTTCGTCGGGCGATCTCGCGCGTGCGCGGCCGCCACGCTTCCACGGCGTTGGGTGCGAAGGGGCGGCGCACGAGTTCGCGCAGTCGGCGATGCCCGGGATCGTCCATCAGGAGCATCGAGGGCTCGGCGTCCTTGTCCCTCATGAGGAACTCGGCGGAGAAGGTTCCGGAGTTCGCCTTGCGCGGATCGCTGACGAAGTTCGGGTTGCGCAGGATGTCGTTGACGTCGCGATGGCGCGTGAAGATCCAACGCCCGAGTTCGGTGTCGTGGTGGATCGGCGCACGCTCGCGCATGTCCTTCAGGATCGGGTAGGGATCCTCGCGGAAGGCGGGGTCGAGAGCGGTGAGCTGTACTCCCGTCGGGATGGGGCGATCGCCGGGCATGGTCGTGGAACTCGTCACGATGATTCCTCCTCGAGCGGCGCGTGGCGCGACGGTAGCGGAGGCGTGGGCCGGGTTCTGCTCACATCCGCGCAGTCGTTCGATGAGTCAATCGGCCTCGGAACCTAGAGCGGACTCGTTCGCGCGAGTTCCGCCGCTCGCGCGGCCATGTCGAGGACGATCTCCCCAAAGGCCTGCATCTTCGGATTGTCGGCTCCGCCCCGTTGGTATCGCGCGTATCCCTGTTCGAGCACGATCGCCATCTTGAATCGAGCGAGCACGATGTAGTAGTCGATCTCGTCGACGCACAATCCGCTGCGACTCGCGTAGCGCTCCATCAACTCGTCGCGCAGGGGCATGCCCTCGTAGTCGACGTAGCTCTGGCCCGTGGCTTCGCCGCGCGTCGCGGGCCACGTCATCAACACCCAGGCGAGATCGAGCAGCGGGTCGCCGATGGTGGCCATCTCCCAATCCACCACCGCGGCCATCCGGGCCGGCGCACCGTGATGGAACATCACGTTCGCGAATTGATAATCGCCGTGGATGATGCCCGTCGTGTAGTGCTTCGGCGTGTGGTCGCGCAGCCAGGCGCCGGCCTCCTCGATCCCGGGGATCTCGCGAAACCGGAAACCGGCGAGGTGCGCGAACCAACGGTCGACCTGACGTTCGAGGAAGCCCTCCGGCTTGCCGAAGCCCTCGAGCCCGCGTGCCCTCCAATCGAGCTGGCCGAGGGCCGCGATCGCATCCACGAGTTCGAAGGCGAGGGCGGGGCGCAGAGAGAGATCATCGTCGAAGGGGGCGGGCCACTGGCCGGGCGTCGCAATCGGCGACCAGCCGTCGACGTGATCCATCACGTAGAAGGCGGCGCCCAGAACGCTCGCGTCTTCGCACACGCCGCGGGCCCGGGCGTGGGGCACGTCCGAATCGGCCAGGGCCGCCAGCACGCGGTACTCGCGCAGCATGGTCTCGTTGCGGCCCTTCGGAACGTTGCGCGGTGGGCGCCGCAAGACCATGCGTTCGCCGCCACGGGTGAGTTCGAAGATCTCGTTCGAGGCGCCGCCGCTGATCGGGCACACGGTCAGCTCTTCACCCGTTCCCGGGAGCCCTTCGCGATCCATCCACTTCGCGAGTGCGGACTCGTCGATCAGCCCCTCGAGTGCATCGGTCATCGGGCGACTCCCCTGGGCGACGTGCGCCGCCGATCACGTTACGTTGCCACACCCGCTCGCCGCGGCGAGCACCGCTTCAGAAGGAGCCCATCGTCGTGCGTCTCGAATTCTTCTTCGACTGCTCGAGCCCCTGGACCTACCTCGCCTTCCACCGCATCGAAGACGTGGCCGAGCAGGGTGGGGCGGAACTCGTCTATCGCCCGATCCTCGTCGGCGGCGTCTTCAACGCGGTGAACCAGAGCGTCTACGAGCAACGCGCCAGGCCCGACCTGCGAAAGCTCCGCCACTACGCGAAGGATCTCGCCGATTGGGCGCGCTACTGCGGGATCGTGATCGGGAGCCCGCCAGTCTTCCCCGTGAACAGCGTGAAGGCGATGCGCGGCTGCCTCTTTGCGGAAGAGCAGGGGAAGCTCCCGGCCTATGCCCGCGCCGTGTTCGAGGCCTATTGGGGAAGACTGCTCGACATCTCCCAGGAGGACGTCATGCGGGACATCGTGTCGAGCGTGGGCTTCGACGCCGACGCCTTCTTCGAACACATCGGTCGGCAGGGAACCAAGGACTGGCTGCGCGCGAACACCGAGGAGCTGATCGAACGCGGGGGCTTCGGCTCGCCCACGATGTTCGTGAACGGCGACGACATGTACTTCGGCAACGATCGCATGCCGCTGGTGACGGCCGCACTGGCTCGCTGACGTCGACTCAGCCCGCCAGCGAAGCGTAGGCGGCGCGTACGATGTTCACGCCGCGCAGGTCGCCCATCAGGTCGGCTTCCATCTTGTTCATCACGTAGGCGATCGACATGCGCTGGTCGAAGTCGATGAGCGCCAGCGAGCCGCCCCAGCCACCCCAGAAGCAGGCGCGCTCGCTCGGGCTGATCGGGTAGCTCGGGCCGCTGATGCCGAAGCCCATGCCGTAGATGAACTCGATGCCCATCACGAGATCCTTGCCGCGAATCTGCTCGTCGATGGCGCGCAGGGCCCCCGCTTCGCTCATCAGGCGAACCCCGTCGACGCTGCCGCCGCAGGCCATCGCGGAGTGGACGCGCGCCACCGAGCGCGCGTTGCCCGTGCCGCCGGCTGCCGGGATCTCGGCTGCGCGCCATGCGCGAGTGCGCGGTTCGGTGCCGTCGAGGTTGGGGCCGGCAAAGGTCTTCGCGAGAACCGATTCGGGATCCATCGCGGGCGTACCGAGGTTCGCTCCCGGTGGAACGAGTTCGGCGACCCGATCGTCGTGCTTCTCGTCGAGGCCGATGTGGAAGTCGGCGCCCAACGGTTCGGCAATCTCTTCGCGAAAGAATGTGCCGATCGTCTTGCCCGTCACCCGGCGCACGATCTCACCCTGCAGGAAGCCCTGGGTCACGGCGTGATAGCCCGGCTGGCTTCCCGGCTCCCACCACGGTGCCTGCTGTGCGAGGCGGTCGACGAGGTCATCCCAGTCATAGAGATCTTCGGGCGTAGGGGCGTCGAAACCCGAAAGCCCGGCGCTGTGACTCATCACATGGGAAACGCGGATATCTTCCTTGCCGGCCTGCGCGAATTCGGGCCAGTACTTCGCGACCGGTGCCTGGAGGTCGACTTCCCCTCGGTCCGCGAGCAGCAACACGCTGATCGCCGCCATCGTCTTGGTCGTCGAGTAGACGTTCACGATCGTGTCGCGTTCCCAGGGACGACCGTTCGGATCCGCGTCGCCCGCCCACAGATCGACCACGGGCTCGCCGTCTTTCGTAATGGCCACGCAGGCGCCCTGCTCGAGACCGTCGGCGAAGTTCTTCGCGAAGGCTTCGCGCACGGGTTCGAATTCGGGGGCTGTGGTTCCGTGGATCTCGGTCATGGACGGCTCCGTTTTCGCTAGGGGGGACGCGAGCTTACCGGCCGGCGACTGCCCCGCTCGCGAGAAATCGAGGCGAAATCGAAAAAAGGCCTTGATGGATTCGATATTTCGACGATAATGGAAATATGGAAAAACAAGCAGCCATCTCGGTCCTCGCCGCACTCGCCCAGGAAACCCGCCTCGATGTCTTTCGCCTGCTCGTGCAGGCGGGAGAGGAGGGGATGAGCGCCGGCGCCATTGCCACGCAACTCGGCGTTCCCGCCGCGACCCTTTCGTTCCACCTCAAGGAACTGAAGGCCTGTGGCGCGATCCACTGCGAGCGCGACGGCCGA
>JANQEL010000056.1 GCA_028278345.1 Myxococcota bacterium | reverse complement strand
CCCATTGCGGTGGCCAGCAGCGCCTCGGCGATACCGGGGGCCACCACCGCGAGCGAGGTGTTCTTCGAATCCGCGATCGCCTGGAAGCTGTTCATGATGCCCCAGACGGTGCCGAACAGTCCGATGAAGGGGCCGGCCGAACCGATCGTCGCGAGCACGAGCAGCCATTTCTCCAGCCGCTCGACCTCGCGCTGGATGGTGACGTCCATCACCTTCTCGATCCGCATCTGCAGGCTGCTGATGGCCGGGCTCGCCCCCTCGAAGCTGCGCTTCCACTCGCGCATGGCGGCGACGAACAGCGCGGCCATCGAATGAGTCGGACGCGCCGACAACGCTCGGTAGAGTTCCTCGAGCGACTGGCCCGACCAGAACACATGCTCGAAATTCCGCATCTCCTGGCGGGCGCGCCGGTAGAGGATGGACTTGTCGATCGCGATCGCCCAAACGGCCACGGAAGCGATGAGCAGCCCGATCATCACCGATTGCACGACCAAGTCGGCCTTCAAGAATAGATCGAGCAGTTTCATGGTGGTCCTTTAGCCGAGGTGATCCGAATCGGGCAACGCACGGCCCTCGAATTGATCGCGCGCAGGGCGCAAATACAATCGGCGATCTTCAAGCGGGTCATGCGGGCCGTGCGCGGGCGGAAAGGGCGAAGCGGCGGTCGCTCGATGCTCGAATCGGCACAAAACGTGACCAAAGAAGGGCGCTTCGCCCCGGAGCGTCTTCAGGCGAAATAGGAGTCTCGCGCGGCGGCCGGCGGACCTTCAAACTTGGGCGGGAAACATGTGGTCGAATGAATGGTGCCGACCCGCGATCCGCTTCGGCTTGACCCCTCGGCGCTCTGGCCCCATGCTCAAGCGCTCCCTCCGATGGAGGCAGCCGATCGCGCGACCTTGTTTCGCTGCAGGCTGGATGCCGGGTCGTTTTTCGGATGATTGATATGCCCGCAGGATCGAGCGGAACGGACGAGTCGGAAGGCGAGGACGCGGCGACACTGACGATCTCGCCGGAAAAGGTCTGCTACGTCATCATCAAGGCGAGAGAGTTCGACGCCAAGAACGACGTGACCGACCCCGACTCCGGTTCCAATCCTTCGGACGATGGCGACGCGGCGATCCTTGAAGACCATCCGGACGATTCGGTGCTCGAGGAGATCACCTCGTTCATCGACGCGCTGTCGCATGATGAACAGATCGATCTCGTTGCCCTCGCCTGGCTTGGGCGCGACGATTTCGACGCCGACGACTGGCCGGGGGTCCGGGAGGACGCCGCCGACGCGCATAATGAGCGCACGGCCGATTATCTGATCGGCATGCCGCTGCTCGGCGATTTCCTTGAGGAAGGCCTCGCTGTCCTCGGCTATTCCCCCGGGGACTTAGAGGCCGAGCGACTTTAGAGCACGATCCATTCAGCTCGAATCGACCGCGCCCTGTTTTTTGTTTTACCGCATGTTTTTGTCCGAAGAGTCTGCGACTATTCGGGATCACGCTCTGGTGTCCCGACTCT
>JANQEL010000003.1 GCA_028278345.1 Myxococcota bacterium | reverse complement strand
CGAGCTGATCATCGTGACGAGCGATCGCGGCCTCGCGGGCGCGTTCAACAACGCGGTGATCAAGCACGCCGAACAGCTGCTCGCCGAGCGCAAGGGCCTGGAGAAGGTGAGCTTCACCTTGCTCGGCAAGAAGGTGGGCGACTTCTACAAGCGCCGTCGGGCGAACGACATCCGCGAAGCCTCGCCGGTGGGCAACGAAGCCAACTACGCCATGGCGGCCGCGGTCGCGCGCGGCGCTTCGAAGCGCTTCGAAGAAGGCGAAATCGACGAGGTGCAGCTCATCTACAGCGAGTTCGTCTCGACGATGACGCAAAGGCCGCGAAACGTGCAGCTGCTTCCGGTGAGCCCGCCCAAGACCGCTGAGGCGACGGGCGACGAGGAAGCCACGGAAGAGGCGCCCTACGAGATCGAGCCGAGCCCCGAGAGCCTGCTCGCCGTGCTCATCCCGAAGGCCGTGGAGACCGAGGTCTTCCGCGCCCTGCTCGAGAACGCCGCCGGCGAACACGCCGCGCGCATGAGCGCGATGGAGAGCGCCACCCAGAACACCGAGGAGCTGATCGAGAAGCTCACGCTCCAGTACAACCGCGCACGTCAGGCCGCGATTACGAGCGAGCTCGTGGAAATCGTGACGGGTGCGCAGGCGCTCGATTCGTAAACCCAGATCCCGCGCGCCCTGCGCGCTTCAACATCTCAGCAATTGCCCGAGAGACTTCAGGAGTCAAACGAAATGGCGAACGGAAAGGTCGTGCAGGTCATGGGCCCCGTGGTGGACGTCGAGTTCCCCCCCGGCCAGATCCCGGAAGTGAACACGGCGCTCAAGACCACCAACGCGGCGATCGACGATCGCGAAGACAACCTCGTGCTCGAGGTCGCACTGCACCTGGGTGAGAACACGGTCCGCACGATCGCGATGGACACCACCGACGGTCTGCGCCGCGGCCAGGAGGCGAAGAACACCGACGCCCCGATCACGATCCCGGCCGGCCCCGAGACGCTCGGCCGCATCATGAACGTGATCGGCGAGCCGGTGGACGAGCGCGGCCCGATCAACGCGAAGTCGGCCCTACCGATCCACCGCCCCGCACCCGAGTTCGTCGAGCAGTCGACGGGCGTCGAGGTGCTCGAAACCGGCATCAAGGTCGTCGACCTGATCGCGCCGTACCCCAAGGGCGGCAAGGTCGGCCTGTTCGGCGGCGCCGGCGTCGGCAAGACCGTCGTCATCCTCGAACTCATCAACAACATCGCGAAGAACCACGGTGGTTACTCGGTCTTCGGCGGCGTGGGTGAGCGAACGCGCGAGGGCAACGACCTCTGGCACGAAATGGAAGACGCGAAGCTCGCCGACGGCACCACGGTGCTCGACAAGGCGGCCCTGATCTTCGGCCAGATGAACGAGCCCCCGGGAGCCCGCGCCCGCGTCGGTCTCTCGGCACTGACGGCGGCGGAGTACTTCCGCGACGAAGAGGGCAAGGACGTGCTCCTCTTCATCGACAACATCTTCCGCTTCACCCAGGCGGGCTCCGAGGTGTCGGCACTGCTGGGCCGCATCCCGAGCGCGGTGGGTTACCAGCCGACGCTGGCGACCGACATGGGTGAGCTGCAGGAGCGCATTACGTCGACCAAGCGCGGTTCGATTACGTCGGTGCAGGCCATCTACGTCCCCGCCGACGACTTGACCGACCCCGCACCCGCGACGGCGTTCACCCACCTCGACGCGACGACCGTGCTTTCGCGCGCGATCTCCGAGCTCGGCATCTACCCGGCAGTCGACCCGCTCGATTCGACGAGCCGCATCCTCGATCCCCAGGTGCTCGGCGACGAGCACTACCAGGTAGCGCGCGAGGTGCAGTCGACGCTCCAGCAGTACAAGGATCTGCAGGACATCATCGCGATTCTCGGCATGGACGAGCTTTCGGAAGAAGATCGCCTCACGGTGGCGCGCGCCCGCAAGGTCGAGCGCTTCTTCTCCCAGCCCTTCAGCGTGGCCGAGCAGTTCACCGGCACGCCGGGCCAGTACGTCCCCCTCGAAGAGACCATCCGCAGCTTCCGCGAGATCCTCGACGGCAAGCACGACGAAGTGCCGGAACAGGCCTTCTTCATGTGCGGTGGCATCGAAGACGTGCTCAAGAAGGCGAAGGAGCTCTAGTTGGCTCTCGATCTCGTCATCGTCACGCCAGAGGGCGAGGCCTTCTCGGGCACCGTCGAGCAGGTGGTGCTTCCGGGTTCGGAAGGCGAGTTCGGCGTGCTCGAAGCGCACGAGCGCCTGCTCGCCCCGCTCCAGCACGGCCCAGTCGAAATCCAGGCCGAAGGCGGCTCGACCTGGGCGGCGCTCTCGAACGGCTTCGCCGACGTGGCGGGCGAGCGCGTGGTGGTGCTCGCCGACGCGTGCGTCCTCGCGAGCGACATCGATCGCGATGCCGCCGAGACGGCCAAGAGCGAAGCCGAGGCCGAACTCGCGGGCCTCGGCGACGGCGAAGAGAACGACACCCGCCGCGAAGCCCTCACCGAGTTCATCCGCCAGAGCGAAGTCCAGCTCGACGTCGCGGAGAAGTAGCGCGGGGCGACGCTGCAACTGGATTCGAATCCAGTTGGGGTCAGGCTGCCTTGGTGGCCTTGGCCTTGAGCTTCACCTTGCCGTCGACGACTTCGACGCGGAATTTGACGTCGTGGGCGCCGGTCTTCTGCTTGATGGCGGCGGCCTGTTTGTCGATCACGCCCTGGAGCTTCTCGGGGGTGAGGCCCTTCACGTTCTGGCCGCAGTTCTTCGCGGCCTCGATGTAGCTGTCGAAGATCTCGGCGCCGCCGCCTTCGGGGGTCTTCTTGCGGCCGGCGGAGGGGGCGGGTTCGACTCCGCGCTCGCGCTCGCGGAGGTTCGCCTTGAAGACGTGGCGCTCGTAGGTGCCGTTCTCGATCTTGCGCAGGGTGTCGTCCCACTTGCGCTTGTAGGTCAGGAACTGCGAGTTGAGCGTGTTGAACTTGAAGCGCTCGCCCGTGTTCTTGATCTGCCCGTTGGCGAGGCGGATCATCGTCTTCTGGACCTCGGAGCGCAGATTCACCGGCTCGCGCGGGCGCGAACCCAGGAAGTACTGCTCATAGTCGCGCTGTAGCTGCTTCAGCTTCACGTCGATCATGCGGAGCTCTTCGCCGATTTCCGTGGGTTCGTTCTTCATCCTCCCAGCAAGATCGGCCTCCCGTTCGGGGGGCTTTAGCTACGCGTTGCGGTGTCGTGCTGTCGCTCATCACGCCGCCGTCAAGCGGCGGCCTCGAAGTTGCGTCATGCCTGCGCGTCAATCGCGACATGACGCGCTTGTGTCGGCGGTTGTCCCCGGCCGAGCCCACGCTATCTCTGAAACGGCACTGAGATCGATTTCAAACTGCGTCATTGGCGATCTGCATCCGTATGACGCGCAAACTCGACCGCAGCAATGCCTGCAGAAGTCGCGTCATAACGCGAAATGACGCGGCGACCCTTCGCGTGCAAGTGATGCGTCATGACCTGATCCCGGGCCCGGACGATGCGTCAACGGACCTCGGCGAGTACGCCAACCCGTCCTACTCGACTCGCTCCAACCATTGGGCCCCTCGTGCATGCGAAGCGATGGAGGAGCCAACGCTCGACACTGTCCCAGGGGCACAGCCACTGCTGCGCGACGACCGCGACCTTGGAAACGGTCAGTGCCATCAAGCAGCGCTGCATGTTTTTGCGACCTTCGGCGTCTCCGCAGCAATCGGGCCGGGCACGCATCGCCAAGCGATTCGCTCCGGCTATCCGCGGTGCTTCGTGGTTGCCGGGCGAAGTTCGATGCGTGTCGCCACGCCCCACGGTTCCGTAAGAACCGTGCGCTCGTTGGGCTGATCGGGTGGCGCGTGGACGCCCGCCCGAGCCGCGCCCTATGCTCCGCGCGGGACAGGGGTCTGGATGAGCGAGGCCGTCGTATTGATGCTGGGCGCCGCGGTTGCGGCGCTGATGTCACTCGGACTGATTCGCCTTGGCCACCGCGAAGGTGGCGTCGCGTTCGCCGTGGCGTGGTGGTGCCTCTTCGCCAGCGGTTTCGCGAACCGCCTGAGTGTCGACCACGCCTGGGTCGCGCCCTTCGTCCCCATCTTCGGCACGTTGTTCGCCGCTTTCCTGGTGCATGGCGCACTGAGGATGTCGGGGCGTGGTGACGCGTACCTTCGCCCACTCTGGCTCGCGGCCCTCGGGATCGTGGTCGTTCGGGTCACTGCGCACTCGATCGTCGAAGAGGCACAGAGCCAGATCCTCGCCGCGCTGGTGATCACCGCGGCGGCCGCCCTCTCCACCGTTCTCTTGCTCGAACCGGTCGGTCGACGCGCGAACCTCTTCGACCGCGCCGTCGCGGCGGGGATGCCGACCGTGATCGCGGCATCCACCTACTACACCTGGCTCAAGTATACGGGTCAGCCCGTGACGCCAGCGATGTACCTCTGGCTGCTGGTCGGCAACGGGGTGTGCACGATGCAGGTGGCGGCGTACATCGACCGTACGACGCGCAGCATGCAAGCGCTCCGGAGCGAAGCGAGCCGCTCGCGCGAAGCGCGGGAATCCGCCGAAGAGCGCTATCGCCAGCTCACCGACCAGGCCAGCGACATGATCACCGAACTCGACTTCGACGGGCGCATCCTCTACGCGAACCCCGCTCACGAGACGATCCTGGGCCTCAAGCCGCAGAACCTGGTCGGGCAACTGATCGACTACATCTTTCCGCGAGACGATCCGGCGGATACGACCCGGCGCCGCGAGAAGCTGCAAGACGCGGTGGCCCACCGCCGCCACGTGAAGGCGCGGGATAACCAGGGCGAGGTCTGTTACCTCGAGTGCGACATCGCGCGGGTGCGACTCGACGAAACGGAAGAACGCCTCGTCGTCACCTCTCGCGACGTGACCCAACGCGTGCTCGAAGACCAGCAGCGCGATGCGGGTCAGCAGGAACTCCGGAGCCTCGTGGAAGCCCACACGCTGGCGCTCGATACCAGCCTCGAACGCCTGCGACGCAGCGAGCGGCTCGCCTCGATGGGAACGCTGGCCGCGGGGATCGCGCACCAGATCAACAACCCGATCGGTTCGATCCGGATGGGGGCGGAGTACGCGCTCACCTTCGCCGAGGACTCGAGCGACAAGGCGCGCGACGAAGCCCTCGACGCCCTGAGGCAGATCGTCGAACACGCCAAGCGGTGCGGAAAGATCGTCTCGAGCATGTTGCAGTTCGCGCGCAACGAGCCCACGCCGAAACAGGAGGAAGACCTCGCCGAAATCATCCAACGCGTGTGCGATCAATCGGAAACCTTCGCGCGCCGCAACACGGCGAGCATCGACACGAGCTCCGTCGTGGGGCCGCTCGTGGTCTTCGGCAGCGCGATCGAACTCGAGCAGGCGATCCTCAACGTGATCCAGAACGCCTGCGAATCATCGGAGGGAGCCGTGCGTGTGAAGGTGAAGGGCGCGTGTCACCTCGGCGCGATCACCATCGTGGTGCAAGACAACGGCCGCGGCATGACGCCCGAAGAGATCGAACGAGCGATGGAGCCCTTCTACACCACCCGCATCGGCCGCGGCGGCACGGGCCTCGGCTTGAGCGTGGCCCACGGCGTGGTGACCGACCACGGCGGCTATCTCTCGATCGAGAGCACGCCGGGGCAGGGCACGATGGTGTTGATCTCACTCCCGACCTACGAGGGCGAAGCGGAGTTGGTGGCGGTCTAGGCGCGCCCGAGCAGGCGTTCGAGAGCGGCATTCGGGATCACCGCATCGTCGGGTGATGCCTGCGATCGGATCTCGGCGAGCACGCGAGCGCCAAGTTCGGATCGCAGGTGCGCGAAGTTGGCCTCGTCGGCGGCCGAGAGTGGGCCGTCGGCTTCGCACAGCACGACGCCCGCGAGGGTGAGGCCGCGGCGTTCGAGTTCGTTCAGCGTGAGCAGCGTGTGGTTGATGGTTCCCAGCGCCATGCGGGCGACCAGGATGACGTCGAGTTCGAGGCGCTTTGCGAGGCCCGCCATGTCGAGGTCGTCGGTGACGGGGACGAGGAGGCCGCCGGCGCCTTCGACCAGCATGGTTTCGTGGCGGGCGGCGAGTTTCTCGAAGCCGGAGGTGATCGCGTCGAGGTCGACGGTGCGGCCCTCGGCGGCGGCGGCGACGTTCGGGGCTGCGGGGAGTTCGAATTGCTGTGGGCAGATTTCGTCGATCGGGTCTTCGACGCCCGCGGCCTGGCGGAGTGCGATCGCGTCGAGGGGGCCGTCGGGGCCTACGCCCGTTTCGGCGGGCTTCATGACGCCGAGGTCGACGCCCAGGCTGCGCAGCCCGCGCGCGATCGCACAGCCCGCGACCGTCTTGCCGACGGCGGTGTCGGTTCCGGTGACGAACCAGCCGCGCGGGCTCATGCGGACTCCGCCGGGAAGCGCTCGACGGTTCGCGCGACTGCGCTCGCGAGTGCGTCGATTTCGTCTTCGCTGTGCGTCGCCATCGGGGTGATGCGCAATCGAGCAGTGCCAAGCGGCACCGACGGGTGCCGAATGCCCTGCACGTAGAAGCCTTCGTCGAGCAGCGCTTCGCAGACCGCCATCGTTCGTGCGTTGTCGCCGAGGATGACGGGGACGATGTGGGTGGTGGAGGGTGCGGTGTCGATGCCGAAGCCGGCGAGCCTCTCGCGAAGGCGCGCGGCATTCGCCTGCAGCTTCCAGCGGCGCCACGGCTCTTCCGCGAGCGTTTGCAACGCGGCGCGTGCGGCGCCCACCTGCGGCGGCGGCAACGCGCAGGTGAAGATGAAGCTGCGCGCGACGTTCACGAGCAAGTCGCGCAACACCGCAGGCCCGGCGACGAACGCCCCAAACGAGCCGAGGCCCTTGGCGAGGTTGCCGAGGTGGATGTCGACCTCGTGCATCACACCGCAATGCGCCGCGCTGCCGCGTCCGCCCTCGCCGAGGGTTCCGGTGCCATGCGCGTCGTCGAGCAGCACCATCGCGCCGTGGCGATGGGCGATCTCGACCATGTCGCGCAGCGGCGCGATGTCGCCGTCCATCGAGAACACGCCGTCGAGGGGAACGAGGATGTTCGCGTCGCCGCCCGAGATCTCCGAGAGCAGCTTGTCGAAGGCCGCGACGTCGCCGTGGGGAAAGACGCGGGGCTGTGCGCGCGAAAGGCGCACGCCGTCGATGATCGACGCGTGGTTGAGTTGATCGGAAACGACGAAGTCGTTCTCGCCGACCAGCGCCGGAATCAGGCCCAGGTTCGCGGCGTAGCCCGAGTTGAAGAGCAGCGCCGATTCACAGCCGGTGAACTCCGCGATCTCGGCCTCGAACGCTTCGTGGAGTTCGAGATTTCCCGAGATCAGGCGCGAACCGCCCGCCGCACAGCCGTATTCGCGCGCCGCCTCGGCGGCACCTTCCACGACTGCGGGGTGATGACTCAGATCGAGGTAGTTGCTCCCGGCAAAGAGCAGCACCTCCTTGCCGTTCAGCACAACGCGCGTTCCGTGCGGGCCCGAGAGCTCGCGCAGGCTGCGGTACGTGCCGCGCTCGCGAATGCGCGAGAGCGTCTCGTCGGCGATGCGATCGATCATCGTTCGCGCGCGCTACGACTGCGCGCTCACCTCGGGCTTCAGCAGATCACCGAGCGGCCCGGGCAGGCGGAATTCGTTCGTCTCCGGCAGCGGGCCGTCGTAATCGCTGTTGCCCGAAACCGTGAAGCCCGCGTCGGCGATCATCTGATACGTCTCGCGCGCCGCGTCGCCGCGGGTCGTGAGATAACCCTCGACGAAGAGGGAGTTCGCGGGATACAGCCCGAGCGGCTGCATGTGCCGCAGGTTGCCTTCGCGGCCGCCCGCCATGCGGATCTCGGCTTTGGGGTTCACGAAGCGCAGCAGGCACAGCACGCGCAGACAGTGCTCGGGGGTGAGGGAGCCATCGCTCATCACCTGGTTGCCGTCGATCGGGATGAGGAAGTTCACCGGGATCGAGGGCACGTCGAGTTCGCGTAGCTTGAAGGCGACCTCGACGAGATCGTCGGTCGATTCGCCCATGCCGACGATCAGTCCGCTACACGTGCCGATGCCGAACTTGCGCGCGCTGCGCAGGGTCGAGACGCGATCTTCGTAGGTGTGGGTCGAGCAGATCTCGGGGTAGCGCGACTCGCTCGTGTTCAGGTTGTGGTTCAGACGATCGAGCCCGGCGTCCGCGAGAATCTCGGCCTTCTCGTCGTCGATCAGACCGGCGGAGACGCAGATCTCGACCGGGTACTTCGCCTTCAGGTCGCGGATTAGCTGGGCGAACTTCTTCGTGCGCTCGAGGGTGGGGCCGCGACCCGAGAGCACCATGCAGTAACGCGAGGCGCCGGCCTTCGCGGCCTTCTCGGCTTCGTCGAAGATCTCCTCGTCGCTCTTCATCGGGTACTTGCGGATGGGGGCCTCGCTGTCCTTGTTCTGCGAGCAGTAGCCGCAGTCCTCGGGGCACAGGCCGTTCTGGACGTTGTTCAGCACGTGCACCATCACCTCGCGGCCGAAGTGCTGCTCGCGCACCTGGAAGGCGGCGTCGAGGAGCGGCAGCAGGCGGATGTTCGGGTCGGCGATCACCTGCCGGGCCTGGTCCTCGGTGGGCGCGGTGCCGGCGAGGGCTTGTTCGGCGAGCTTTTCGTAGAGGCTGGACACGGCGGGGCTCCTTCTATCTACCCGTTGCGAGTGGGGCGGGCGCGGCTGGCAGGATGTTGGCCGCGGCGGGGGCTGTAAACCGGATTTCACCATCGGGTTTACGGTGCGGCGCACTATACTGCCCGCCGTGGCGAAGCCCAAGACCATCTATGCGTGTACGGCCTGCGGCGCCCAGCATCCGAAGTGGCTAGGTCGCTGTAATGAATGCGGAAAATGGGGATCCCTCGAGGAGGAGGTGGTCGCGTCCGGCGGCGCCGGGAGGGCCGGCCTGGACGCCATCCCGGGAGAGGCCCGAGACCTGCTCGGGTTCGGGAGCCCGGCCCGGGTCGACTCCGACAAAGTCCGCACCCTGGGCGAGATCGAACCCGGAAATGTCGAGCGCTTCTCCTCGGGAATAAGCGAACTCGATCGCGTACTGGGCGGGGGCTTCGTGCCGGGCTCGGTGGTGCTCCTCGGCGGTGAACCGGGGGTGGGGAAGTCGACCCTGGCCCTGCAGTTGGCCGCCCAGATCGACGCGACCACGGTGCGCGAGGGCGGCGGCGAGCGAAGCGTCCTCTACATCAGCGGCGAAGAGAGCCCCGAGCAGGTGCGATTGCGCGCCGAGCGGCTCGAAGACGATGGGCGCGGGGTCGCGATCCTCGCGGAGACGCGGGTCGAGAGTTTCGCCAATGCCTGGAAGGAATTGCAGCCGAAGCTCGTGGTGGTGGATTCCGTGCAGACCCTGCAGACCTCGCGGGTCGAAAGCTCGCCGGGTTCGGTTTCGCAGGTACGCGAGAGCGCGTCGCTGTTGGCCGCCACCGCGAAGCTTCACAACACGACCCTCGTGCTCGTCGGTCACGTCACCAAGGACGGCAACCTCGCGGGCCCGCGCGTGCTCGAACACCTGGTGGATGTCGTGCTCGGCTTCGAGGGCGACCGCAACCACGCCTTCCGCCTGCTGCGCGCGAGCAAGAACCGCTTCGGTTCGACGCAGGAAGTGGGCGTGTTTTCGATGGGGGATCGCGGGCTCGAGGTGGTCGAGAACCCGAGCGAACTCTTCCTCGCCGAACATCGAGATGGCGCGCCCGGCTCGTGCGTGATCCCGCTACTCGAAGGGTCGCGGCCGATGTTGGTCGAGATCCAGGCGCTGGTGGCGGCCGCGACCTACGGAACACCGCGGCGCACGACGATCGGCATCGATGATGGACGCGTGGCGCTCATGCTCGCGGTGCTCGATCGGCGCACTCCCGTCGATCTGGTTTCGCGCGATGTCTACGTGAATGTGGCCGGCGGGGTTCGGGTGAACGAACCGGCTGCCGATCTCGGGGTGGCGCTCGCGATCGCGTCTTCGGCCCTCGACGTTGCGCTACCGGCGGGGAGTGCGGCGTGTGGTGAGGTGGGGCTGGGCGGTGAAGTGCGGCGGGTTTCGCGCCTCGACCTTCGCGTGCGCGAGCTCGCGCGGCTCGGCTACTCGACGCTGCTCGTACCCCCGGGCACGAAGGTCCAACTGAAGTCGCGCGCGAGCGAAAAGACGCGTCTGGTCGAGGTCGACAACATTGCGAACGCAGTCGCATGGCTGCGCGACGGTTGAGCGGGACACCGTGAAGCAGTGTTAAGCATCCGAAACTACACGGTTTTTCGTCCTGGACAGCTTTGACACCCCGATAGCGCGCGGCTAACTTGCGCGCTCTATGAGTGAAACCTCCCCGGCACTCGACGAGCGAATCCAGGCGCTCTTCCACCGCATGAGCGAAGGCCTCGGCCTGGTCGATCGCGCCATGCGCGAGCAGCTCGAGAGTGCGAGCGAGATCATGCCGGTGATCGGCAGCCACGTGCTCTCTTCCGGGGGCAAGCGGTTGCGCCCGATCCTGGTGCTGCTCTCGGCGGAGCTCACCGGCTATACGGGCTCGCGGCGCGTGCAGCTCGGTGCGGCTTTGGAGCTGATCCACACGGCGACGCTGCTGCACGACGACGTCGTCGATCTCTCCGAACTTCGCCGCGGCCAACCTTCGGCGAACGCCATCTGGGGCAACCGCCGCGCGGTCCTCGCGGGCGACTTCTTCTACGGCCGCGCTTCGTCGATGATCGTCGAAGACGGCAGCCTCGCCATCCTCGAGATCTTTTCGAACACCATCCGCATGATGGCGGAAGGCGAACTCATCCAGCTGCAGCGAAGCTTCGATACCGACGTCTCCGAGCGGCAGTACTACCAGGTGATCGAGCTGAAGAGCGCGGTGTTGCTCTCGGCCGCTTGCGAGATCGGCGCCGTGCTCGGCGACGTGACCCGCGGCGAAGTGCGCAGGGTGGCGGAGTTCGGGCGCGAACTCGGCATCGCGTTCCAGATCCGCGACGACGTGCTCGACTACCAGGCGCCCTCGGAAGCCCTCGGCAAGCCGCAATGCGCGGATCTCCACGAAGGCAAGGTGACGCTGCCGCTGCTGCTCACGCTCAAGCGCTGTACCACGAGCGAGCGCGAACAGATCAGCGTCGTGTTGAAACAGGCTTCCCAGCTCGCCGCCGCGAACCCGGGTGTCGAACCCGCGGAATGGGCGAGCCAACTCGATCTCTCTTCGGTGCTCGGCCTGATCGAGCGCCACCGCGGCGTCGAAGACAGCATGCGCCGCGCCCAGGAACACGCCGAAAAAGCTGCAGCTGCGATTGCGGCCTTCCCCGACAGCTTCGCCAAGCGATCGCTCCTCGACCTGCTCGCCTACTCGGTCGAGCGCGATCACTAGCCCGGCACACGCATCCCCGCGGTCCCGCGGAGCAACATCGATGCACAGCAAGACCCCTCTGGCGCAGACGCGCCGCGCGGCGGCCCTGGTCGCCGCTCTCCTGGTCGCCCTCGCGACCCTCCCGACCGTGACGTTCGCGGCCGATTCCCCCTCCCGCATGACGGGCGTGGTGAACCTCAACACCGCCGACCTCGAGCAGCTCCAGCTGCTCCCGGGCGTCGGCGAGAAGCGCGCCGCCGCCATCCTCGACCTGCGCAAGACGAAGGGCAGCTTCAAGAGTGTCGAGGAACTGACGGAGGTGAAGGGGGTGGGTGACGCCATGCTCGAACGCCTCCGCCCCCACCTCGCCGTGAAGGGCAAGACGACCGCGAAGCGGTTGTAGGGGCGGTTCGACCCAACTGGAGGAGTGCCGGGGTGACGCCCCGGCACTCCCATACCCGGTATGCTCGCGCTTCTCCCACCACCTGGCCGAATCGGCCCCGATTCGAGAGCCCGAAGCGCGATGGCCCCTGCCGTTTCCCCTCACTGCCGCACACTTCTGCTGCGCGTCCTGTTCGTGGTCGCGGTTTGTGCGTGCGTGTCGATTGGCGCCGAGCGGGCGATGGCCGAGGCGCCGAAGCGGATCGTTTCGTTGAATCCGTCGTTGACCGCGATCTTGCTGGCGATCGGGGAGGGCGGGCGCGTGGTGGGGGTGGACGACTACTCGGCGCAGCAGATTGCCGAGGTGTCGGCGTTGCCGCGGGTCGGAGGCCTCTTCAATCCGAGTCTCGAGGCGGTGGTGGCGCTCGAGCCGGATCTTGTTGTTCTGGTGCCGAGTGCGGAGCAGCGGGCGTTTCGGGAGCGGGCGGAGGCGCTCGGGGTGGTGGTCGAGGCGTTCGACAACCATGCGTTCGATGAGGTGTTGGAGAACATCGAGCGGTTGGGTGCGCTGACGGGGGCGCAGGCCAGGGCGACGGAGCGCATCGAGGCGATTCGCGCTACGCGCGTGCGTGTGCAGCAGGCCGTGGCTCGGATGCGAGGCGGTGCTTCGGCGGATCGGCCACTTCCCACGATTGCGATGGTGTTGCAGCGCGATCCGCTCTTCGTGGTGGGTGGTGGGAACTTCATCGACACGATGCTCTCGATCGTGGGGGTGCGGAACGTTGCAGCCGAGTATGAAGAGTCGTATCCGCGGGTTTCGCTCGAGTGGTTGGTGGCGCGGTCGCCGGAGTTGTTGGTCGATTTGAGTTCGGAGGCGAACGATCCCGCGATTGCGCTCGGGTTCTGGAAGCAGTGGCCGCATATCGCGGCGGTGGAGAACGATCGGGTGATCGCGCTCAATGCGGCGTTGATCTCGATGCCCGGGCCGGCCCTCGATGAATCGTTGTTGCTGCTTGCGCGGACGTTCTGGGGGAGTGAGATCGAGCCGTTGCTGGTGAGCGGAGGCGCGCGCTGATGGTGCTGACGCGCGCGCGCTTCGTAACGGTTGTGCTCGGGATGACACTGCTCGCGGTGGCGAGCGTGTGGTTCTCGCTCCTGCTCGGGCCTTCCGAGCTTTCGATCGGGGAGGTGTTCGCTTCGATCTTCGGTGCGGAAGCGGACGCCGGCCCGGAGGCCGACATCGTGTTGCGGATTCGCTGGCCGCGCACACTTCTGGCGATGTTGGTGGGGGCTTCGCTTTCGGTTTCGGGTGTGGTGTTCCAGGCGATGTTGCGGAACCCGCTTGCGGATCCGTTCGTGCTCGGCGTTTCAGGTGGGGCGGCATTGGGGGGCATTGCGGCGCTTTCGCTCGGGACCGCGGCGGGGTTTGGATATGCGGCCGTTCCGCCGGCGGCTTTCGCGGGTGCGCTTGCGACGACCTTCCTTCTCTATGTGATCGCGGGAAGCGGTGAGCGGGTTTCAGCGAACAACCTGTTGTTGACCGGAGTGGTGTTCAACGCGTTCGCTTCTGCGGCGATCGTATTCCTGGCCTCAGTGGCGGGGCTCACCGAGGGATCGCAGATCTTTCTCTGGTTGATCGGCAATCTCTCGGCCGCGCGAAGCGATGTGACGGTCTGGGTCGCGGTGTTTCTCGCGGCGGGGGTGATCGTGTCGCTCGTGCTCGGGCGATCGCTCAATCTCTTGATCCTGGGCGATGAGCCCGCCGAGCAGCTCGGCGTGGCGACCGAGGTGCACAAGCGCGTGCTTTTGCTCGCGACGTCTCTCATGGTGGGGGCTGCGGTTTCGGTGGCGGGGCTCGTCGGGTTCGTGGGGCTGATCATTCCGCATCTGTTGCGGCTGATCTTCGGTGCCGATCACCGCTTGCTCGTGCCCGCAGCGGCGCTGGGTGGCGGTGCCTTCCTGGTCGTGTGCGACACGGTCGCGCGAACCGCGCTCGGTGGGCGCGAGCTTCCGGTGGGTGCGATCACGGCGCTCGTGGGCGGGCCGCTCTTTCTCTATCTGTTGCGCAAGCATCAGCGGCGGGTGTTCGCGCCATGACGACGGATGCGCGCACGCTGGAGTTCTGCGATGTCGGGATGCGCCTCGGCCGGCGCGAAGTGCTGCGCGGGGTTTCGTTCGCGGTGAACCCGGGCGAGATCGTGGGCCTGGTGGGCCACAACGGTTCGGGCAAGACGACACTCCTCCGCGTCGCCACTCGGGTACTGCGCGCACAGAGCGGAGAGGTTCAGCTCGGCGGTGAGTCCATCGCGCACATGTCGCGTTCCGCACTCGCCCGCGCACTTGCGACCGTGCCCCAGGACACCCAGCTTCCGTACCCCTTCACCGCGCTCGAAGTCGTGCTGATGGGGCGCGCGCCGCATCAGCCGCTATTCGGGCTGGATCGCCCGGAAGACCTCGCCGCTGCCCGGGCCGCGATGGCCGAGGTGGGGATCGAAGAGTTCGCCGATCGCTCGATCCAGAAACTCTCGGGCGGCGAGCGCCAGCTCGTGATGTTCGCCCGGGCGCTCGCGCAGGAGCCCGAGTTCCTGCTGCTCGACGAGCCGACCTCGTTTCTCGATCTGCGTCACCGGATCGATCTGCTCGCTGCGGTGCGGCGGCGCGTCGATGCCGGCGGTGGGGCGCTCGTGGTCTCCCACGACCTCGGGCTCTCGGCGCGGGTGTGCGACCGGCTGGTGCTGCTTTCGCACGGCGAGGTGGTGGCAGTGGGCCCACCGGCCGAGGTGCTCGAAGCCGGCGTGCTCGAGCGCGCCTTCGGGGTGGCGGCGGATATCGTGACGGCGCCGGATGGCTCGCCGCTGGTCGTGCCGCACCTTTCGTCGACCTAACGCCCCGAACTTCCTACGGAACTGGATGCAGCCCGCCGAGGTTCGCCGCGCTACCGTCGGGCGCTCACGGGGCCCCTCGGCGCCAGCGGTCGCCGTCCCGAGCCGGCCGCGGTTCATCCCTTCTATCTATCCAGCCAGAGCGCCGGCCCGGCGACTCGGCTCGACCCACCCACCCACTTTTTCCCGAGCGAATTGGAGGCGCGCGCAGCATGGCCCAAGTGACGATCACCGGCGTACAGGCAATCGAGATCCTGGACAGCCGGGGGAACCCGACGCTTTCGGTCGAGGTTTCGACCTCGGATGGCGGGGTGGGGGTGGCCGCGGTGCCGAGTGGAGCCTCGACGGGCGCGCGCGAAGCCCTCGAGCTGCGCGATGGCGACAAGGGGCGATACCTCGGCAAGGGCGTCACCAAGGCGGTTGGCCACGTGAATGGCGAGCTCGCGAAGCTCGTCAATGGGATGAAGCTCGGCGGGCTCGAAGAACAGAACGCCCTCGACCGCGCGATGCTCGATTGCGACGGCACGGAGACCAAGAGCCGCCTCGGCGCAAACGCGCTGCTGGGCGTTTCGCTCGCGGCCGCCCACGCCGCCGCGAACGCGAACAAGACCCCGCTCTACCGCTTCGTCGACCCCGACTCGAACGTGCTCCCCGCACCCATGATGAACGTGATCAACGGCGGCGCCCACGCCGACAACAACGTGGATCTGCAGGAGTTCATGCTCTTCCCCCTCGGCGCGCCGACGTTTTCGGAGGCGCTGCGCTGGGGTGCGGAGACGTTCCACACGCTGCGCGGGATCATCAAGGACAAGGGTTATTCGACGGCCGTCGGTGACGAAGGCGGCTTCGCCCCCGATCTCTCGACCAACCGCGAGGCGATGGAGCTCGTGATGCAGGCGATCGAGGCTGCTGGCTACAAGCCCGGCGTCGACATCTCGATCGCGCTGGACCCCGCATCGAGCGAGATCTACGAGAACGGCAACTACGTACTCGCCGGCGAGGGCGAAACGAAGACGAGCGACCAGATGGTCGACTTCTGGCAGGACTGGATCGCCAACTACCCCGTGGTGTCGATCGAAGACGGCTTCGCCGAAGACGATTGGGACGGCTGGAAGAAGATCACGGCCGCCTGCGGCGAACAGGTGCAGCTCGTGGGCGACGACCTCTTCGTGACGAACCCGAAGATCTTGAAGCGCGGCATCGACGAGAAGGCGGCGAACTCGATCTTGATCAAGGTGAATCAGATCGGGACGCTGAGTGAGACGTTGGAAGCGGTTTCGATGGCGCGCGATGCGGGGTTCAGTGCGGTGATGTCGCATCGAAGTGGTGAGACGGAAGATACGACGATCGCGGACCTCGCCGTGGGTACCGGCGTGGGGCAGATCAAGACGGGTTCGCTTTGTCGTTCGGATCGGGTGGCGAAGTACAACCGGTTGCTGCGGATCGAAGCGGAGCTCGGTGATCGCGCTGAGTATGCGGGTGCCAGTCGATTGACGGGCGCGGCGGGGGCGAAGTAATGGCTGCGCGCGGGCGTGGATTGGCGTTGGTTCTCGTGTTCGTTGCGGGGTTGTTCCTTGCAGCGGCTGCGACACACGCCTACGTGCCGCGAGCGAATCGGGTGATCGATGCGGTGGCGGATGCCAACAAGGCGGGCCACCGCACGCGGGCGCTTCGGTATCAGTTGAGCCTGCGGATCGGTGATGGCCCGCCGGTGGCGGCCGGTGAGTTGGTGAGCCATCCGACCGGGCTTGCGCGTCTCGAGCTTCGCGCGGCGGGTGGCCTGGTCGAGCGGCACATCCTGCTGGGCGACCAGCACAGTGCTTCGCGCAATGCGCGGTTGCTCGTAAGGCCGCGCGCGTTCCTGCCGCCGCTGTTCGTGCTGCAGAGCAACTCGGGTGCGGTGCTCGAAGCCGCGCTTGGGACGCTGGGTGTGGATCGACAGCTCCTCGGCCTCGCGCCCTGCGGAGAGCATGACTGCTACGTGATCGGCGATCCGGTGCGCGCCATCCGCAAGCCGCTCATGGTCCCGCCGAAGCAGGTCATGGTGGACGAAGAAGACGAATCAACTGGATTTGAACCCAGTTCGATCGACGAAGTCGAAGAGGCGACCGAAGAACCGGAGCCCCACCCCCCGAGCCTCTGGGTCGACACCGACGGCCACAACATCCGCCGCCTCGAAACCGACGCGGGAGTGGTCATCACCCTCGGCCCCTACGTGAAGTTCGAGCACCTGATGGTGCCCCGCTTCTGGTCGATCGAAGAGCCGGGCAAGCGCGAAGTGCGCTTCGAAGTGGAGGGCGTCGTCGAAGTAAACGCCCCGGCGGCGGCCTTCAGCAAGACCTGGCTGATGGCCCCGCTCATCCAGGACAACCCGCCCCCGGCCGACGAACACGTCCAGTCCCTCGACCTGCAACCGCTCCCGCCCACCCCCGCGGTCTCGAGCGGCCCCAGCGAAGAAGACCTCGAGGAGCTGGGCTTTGGCGACGAATCGCCGGGCGAAGGCTACGACTACCCGAACTAGGGCCTGCTGCGCGAAAGAGTTCTGAGGGGTGCACGATGAGTGAACTCAGCGAAGAACCGACACCCGAGGAGTGGGCGAGCGCCACGCTGCCCAAGGCGGTCGATCGCGCTGCAACACTCTGGCCCGACCAGCCCTTCGTGAGAGACGAGGGGGCGGTGCTCACCTTCGAAGCGCTACGGATGGAGTCGCTGCGCGCCGCAAGGGCCCTCGCCCACGCGGGCGTCGAGAAGGGAGCGCGGGTGGGCATCTGGGCGCCGAACTCGGCGCGCTGGATCGTGGCCGCGAATGCGGTCATGCGCACCGGGGCGATCGTCGCTTCGCTGAACTTTCGATACACCGCGCATGAAGCCGCGAACATCCTGGCGCAGGTGGGAGCGAGCCACGCGCTCACGATGGGCTCGACGGGGGATCGCAACGCGGCCGCGGAGCTCGTCGAACGCGCAGACACGTGGGCAGGAAGGATCGTGCTGCTCGAAGGCGACGAAGCCGCCGCGACTTCGTTGGACGGTCTTCGATCCGCGGAGAACGAAACGCAAACGCTCCCCGGGCTCGACGCGAACGATACGGCCGATCTCATCTTCACGTCGGGGACGACGGGCCAGCCAAAGGCGGTGATGACCTCGCACGGGCAGATCCTGCGTACCTTCGACGCCTGGGCGCGGGGGATCACGCTGCAGCCGGGTGATCGCATCCTCGCGCTGCCACCGTTCTCGCATTCCTTCGGACGCGCGATCTGGGTGGGGTGCCTGCTGCGTGGCGCTACGGTGATCCCGCACGCAGATGCAACGCCTGCCGCGATGTTCGAACGCATCGCGCGCGATCGCGTGAGCGTCTGGCCGGGCGCCCCTTCGATGTACCAGATGGCGCGAAGTGCAAGAGAGTTCGAGAACGCCGATCTCTCTTCCCTGCGCGTGGCGGTCACGGGCGGGGCGCCGGTGCCGATCGAGCTCGTGCATCAACTGCGCGAGGAGTTCGCGTTCGAGACGATCGTGACCGCCTACGGGCTCACCGAATCGACCGGTTGTGTGACGATGACCCTCCCCGAAGATCCACCCGAAAAGGTGGCGACCACGAGCGGGCGACCCTTCCCCGGGCTCGAGGTGCGCTGCGTGGAGCCGGGGGGGGGCGTGATGCCTGCCGGCGAACCCGGTGAGGTGTGCGTGCGAGGCCATACCGTGATGAAGGGGTACTGGAACGAACCCGAGCGCACCGCCGAAACCATCGACGAAGAGGGTTGGCTCCACACGGGCGATGTCGGCGTGCTCGACGAGCACGGCTATCTGCGCATTATGGATCGCCTGAAGGACATGTATGTGCTGAACGGATTCAACGTCTATCCAGCCGAGATCGAAGGGCAGCTGTACGCGCATCCGTTGATCGATCAGGTGGCGGTCGTGGGGGTTCCCGACGCGAAGGTGGGCGAGGTGGGCGTCGCCTTCATGGTGCTGCGCGACGTGGCGGCGATCGAAGACGAAGAATTGCGCGCGTGGTGCCGCGAGCGTCTCGCCGCCTACAAAGTGCCCAAGCAGTTTCGGCGCGTGAGCGAGTTGCCGCTCAATGCCAGCGGGAAGGTCGACAAGATCGCGCTCGCGGCCATGGCGTAGGGCGGCGGCGGTGTACGTCGAAGTGGCCGGCACGCGGCTGTTCATCGATGTGGTGGGTCCTTCGCTCGTGCCCGAAGGTCGAACGATGCGAAGCCGCCCAACGGTGATCGTGCTGCACGGTGGCCCCGGCGCCGACCACACGGTTCACCGCCCGGGCCTCGACTTGCTCGGCGAGGTCGCGCAGGTGATCTACGTCGACCAACGCGGGCAGGGGCGAAGCGACGAGACCAGGCCCGAAGAGTGGACGCTCGCCCGCTGGGGCGAAGACGTGCAAGCGCTGTGCGAGGTGCTCGGTATCGAGCGGCCGATCGTATACGGGCACTCGTTCGGCGGGATGGTGGCGATGGCGTACGGCGTTCGATACCTCGACAAGCCGCTCGGCCTGATTCTCTCGTGCACCTACGCGACGCAGAACGTCGAGCGGACCGCGCGGCGTTGCGCCGAGCTGGGGGGCGAGGAGGCGAGCCAGGCTGCGCGAGCCATGTGGAGCGAGCCCAGCGTCGAGACCCAGAAGCGCTACGACCGCACCGTGTTGCCGCTATACATGCAGCGCAAGCTCGACGCTGCGGATCGCGACGCCGCGCACCGGGTGCGCTCGCGCTCGGAGGTGGGTCTGCACTTCGCGGCGGGGGAAATGCAGCGCTTCGATTTTACGGACGCGCTCTCGAAGATCGGGTGCCCGACCCTCGTGATCGGCGCCGAGCGCGATCCGGTATGCCCGATCGAAGACCAGGAAGACATCGAGCGTGCTCTCACGAACGCCGAAGTTCGCTTCGAGCGGTTCGAGAGTTGCGCGCACGTCCCCTGGGCCGACGAGCCCGAGCGCTACTACGCCGTGGTGCGCGATTTCGTGGCGGGCCTCGCCGCCGGTTGAGCGGCCGGCCGACCCCTCACCCGCCGGCAACTCCGTCCGCCGTGTGTGTAGGGCTCTCCCACCGACACGCAGAAAAATCTCGAAATCTTTCAATTCAGGGCTCATGCAACTGGGGAGAAATACCGAATCAGTCTCCCATAAGGGCCGGAGATCCAGATCGCTTGAAAGGTTCAAGGGTTGTGGGGTGCCGGCGCGAGTCGTAGAAGCAGGTGTGCACCCGAGTTGCGGTGGAGTTGCCTGTCTACGGTTGGGGGGAAACCATGAGCAGCCAGCAGTACCTGAACGTATTGGTCGTCGATCGCTGTGAGGAGAGCAACCTCGTCATCAAGGAAGTATTGGCGGAAGACAACCACCGCGTGACCACGCTCGACAATCCCGGGCAGATCGGCGACGAGATTCGCGACAA
>JANQEL010000285.1 GCA_028278345.1 Myxococcota bacterium | reverse complement strand
ATCTCTGGGCCCGCATGGCGAAGGCCTCTGCGAATCGCCTCGAAGCCGGGCAGGGCGACGCCGCGTTCCACGAAGCCAAGCTCACCACCGCGCGCTTCTACTTCACGCGCCTGCTGCCGCGTGCCCGCGCCCACGAAGCGGCCGCGCTCGCCGGCGCCGACAACCTGATGTCGATCCCCGAGGCGGGGTTCGGCGACTAGCGACCCGCTGACCGAACGAAAGGAGCCACCATGAGACTCGAAGGAAAGACGGCGGTGATCACCGGAGCCGGCTCCGGGATCGGCAAGGCCACGGCCGAGCGCTTCTCCGAAGAGGGCGCGCGGGTGGCGCTGCTCGACATCAACCTCGAAGGCGCCCAGAAGGCGGCGGCGGGGCTCTCGGGAGAAGGGCACATCGCGCTCGCCTGCGACGTCTCGAGTTCGCAATCGGTCAGCGAAGCCTTCGCGGCGGTCGACGAGGCCTTCGGGCGCGTGGACATCCTGATGAACAACGCCGGCGTCGATCGCACCCCGGGCGATGGCTTCGACGAATTGATGTCGAAGGGCGGTATCCAACTCCTGATGATGAGCGACGAGTCGATCCAGCGGATGCTCGCGATCAACGTCGAGAGTCTCTTCTGGTGCACCCGCGAAGCGGTCAGGATCATGCAGCGCGAGGAGAGCGGCGGCTCGATCATCAACCTCTCGAGCATCGCCGGCCTGGTCGGGCAGGGCCCCCCGCACTACTCGGCCTCGAAGGGCGCCGTTCTCGGCTTCACGAAGTCGTGCGCTCGCTTCCTGGGCGGCCTGGGCATCCGCTCGAACGCCATCTGTCCCGGCGTGATCGAAACGCCAATGACGGCGGCCGTCCCCGATTTCGCCATCGACGCGATGAAGAAGCAGACGCCGCTGGGCCGCAACGGCCAGGCGATCGACATCGCGAACCTCGCGCTCTACCTCGCGAGCGATGAATCCGGCTTCGTAACGGGCGAGTACCTCAGCCCGAACGGCGGTCTCGTCATCACCTGAGGCACGGCCGAGCGGGGCGCATCCGGGCCGCTACCAGGTGAGCACCCCGTCCGCCGTGAGCGGCCCGGTGGCGATGTTGTCCGGCGCGAAGGGCGAAACCGGGAGTTCGACGTCGTCGAAACCCAGGCTCTGCCCGGCGAAGTCGAGATCGAGATCGTCGCAGGCCGCCGGCGGCGGAGCGCCGAACGGGTCGCAATCGAGGTCGTAGAAGAAGCTCTCCACGCTTCCCGGGACACCTTCCTGATAAACGACTCGGGCGACCTCGCCGCCATCGACCGTCAGTGTCAGGACGATGCCCGCGACCACCGACCAGCTGACGGCCCCGGTATCGCCGGCCAGGAATGGAATCGCGACGATGGGATCGAAATCGTCTTCCACGCCGTTTGTGCCCGGGTCGACGTCGTCGCCGGTGAACATCAGCACGCCGAAGTCGGTTCCACCGCCGTCGTCATCGTCCTCGGCGACGGCGCCGCCATCGTCATCGTTCTCGTCGTCGCTGCCACCGCCGGTACCGCCGCAGGCGATGGCGAAAGCGAGAATCAGGTAGAGGGGGAGCGAACGGATCGTTCGCCTTCGCAGCAGTCGCATCATCGTATTCGATTCGGCCTCGGGCTTCCCAGCGGGATCACTCTAGCGCCGCCCGTGTCGTTCGACAGTGTGGCGCTCGTCGCACTTCGAGTGCGCCGAGCTGCTTCAGCAACGCCTCGGTGATCTGCCCGCCGTGGGAGTCCAGCAGGAAGTGACCGGTGTCGGCGATGGGTTCGAAGCTGGCGTTCATCTGCTGCGCCCACTTCCGCCCCCAAACCTCGACCAAGACACCGTCGGAGAGACCCCAGAAGAAGTGGATCAGCAGAACCCGACGCGAGCAGGGTGCGGTAGTCCTCGAGTTCGGTCGGCTCGGCATCGGCGACGGCCGGCGTCATCACGTTGGGCGCGACCCAGAGGACAGGACACCAGTAAATGATTGGCACTGGCCTTCCCCGGTGGGGTCCAGTGTGCGGCTCGCCCTGACGATGGTGGTGGTTGAATGAAGCGCGAAGCCACCGTCATCGAGTTCCCGGACAAGCCTCGACCTGTCACCACGGTCGATTCACGATTTGGTCGTTGGCGACTGCGGATCCAGGACGCAGTGCGCCTCACTATCGCGCGCACGATCGGGGGCGTCGTTCCAGGTGCGATCCGCGACTTCGAGCACTACGACGAGGTGACTGGACAACAGATCAGCGTCCGCGTGGGCCTGCTCTACACCCGCATTCGAGTGGATGGACGCGACTACTACTTCGATCGAGTCAGTGGAAGATTCGACGGCACTGGTACGTCGAACCCTTAGCCGACGCGCTGATTGCAGACCGGGGACAGCTCAAGGATCAACTCCCTTTCGCGGGCCTTGGGCGTGTTGGAAAGCTCCGCGACCCAGCTCGTGGCTCGGTTTGCCTGGATGCACGGAATGTCCCCGTTGAGGTGATCGAGCATCCGTGACCGGATGTCGCCTCGGCCCACGTAGATCCACTGCCCTTCCCGAAAGATCCCATAGACGCCAAGCTGGTCTGGATTGAGCGCTTCGATCGACGCTCGATCGAAACGGCGTACGGTACAACTTGCTGAAAACGGCATTCTCATGCCCTCCCTGATTGATGTGTTGCACGATTGGTGTGACAGGTACGGTCACAGTCAGCGACCGTAGAGTTCTCCCCATTCCACGAACTCTTCGAGGGTCCATGGCTTCTCGATCAGCCCGGCGGCAACCGCAGGGGCGGTCTTGATGGAGCTGTGACGGCGCACGAAGTTGTAGTGGCACATGTAGGTCGCGGTGGCCGCGATCAGGTGCTCCATCGTCTTCGAGAACGCGTTGCCGAGGCGGGCCGCGCGCTTGTTGCGCATGCGGAAGTGCAAATGGTGGGCCTCGACGTGGCTCGTGGTCGCGATGGTCATGTCGGGGCTGCCCGACTCGGCCCGCTTCTCGACCTTCGCAACGCGCGGCGGCGCGTACCTACCCTCCACCGAGGCGTCCACGTCGAAGTGCTTTACGACGGTGGCCCAATCGGGGCGGATCCAGGTCCCGTCTTCGGCCTGCTCACTGAACTCACCGAGGATTGCGGAGCGGTACGCGTGCAATCGATCGGTGTTCAGCTGAACGTTGCCCTCGACCCGGCGTCGGAGCTGGCGAGTGAATTCGCGCGCGTCTGCGAGGCTGCGCTTCCCAACATGATGTGCTGGGATGAGCTTCGATTCGGGATCGATGCCCGACCAGATCCACGCGTCCCCGACCTCCGGTGAGTCGCTGTCGCGCACACGGTTGCGACGCTTGCCCACGAACGTCCACATTTCGTCGGCCTCGATCGCGGCGCAGGAGAAACCCCGGATGTTCTCGTCCAACAGGCGTTCGGACGCCTTCCCCATCTGGAGGACCAGCTTGGACAGTCGTTCGCGACTGAGGCCCGTAAGTCGGGAGGTGGCGCGTAGTGAGAGCCCTTCGGTGAGCGCGCCAATGGCGGCAGCCTGCTTCGCAAGGGGGGTTCGGTTCATTGAGAGAATTCCTTCGCCGGAACCCGGGCTACGGGTGTAAGCTGCCGGCGGGAGTGGAGCACCGGGGATTCGAACCCCGCCGGGATGGTTGTAAGGGCCTCCACGGGCAACCCTGCGTGCCCCTCCCGTTATATCTTTAAAACTATATCCGCCTGCGCCCATGGACGCAATATCTTTAAAGATATATCCTGCCTATGCCGTTCAAGTTCCGAGATTACGTCGATGAAAGAGAGCGGAACCTCGTAGAGAAGTGGTTCCAGGACCAGGATCCGGCGACACGGGCTCGGCTGAACACGCGACTGAGGCACATCGCGGAGTTGCATGAGCTACGGATGCCGCACTACCGACCATTCAAGAAGCCATGGTCAGGGATCGGCGAGCTGCGAATCGATCTCGGAAACATCCGCTACCGACTTCTCTCGTGCAGGGGGCCGGGCAGCGACACGGTCACCATCTTGTATCCGACTTACAAGCAGAAGGGTGATGTGACGCAAGGCGAGAAGGATGAGGCCCTCAGAAGAAGAGCGATGGTTCGTGAACAACCGGGGAGAACTACAGAACATGACCTCGAAGGATAGACTCTCGCGACTTTGGGAGAGTCTGCGGAACAAGGACTACAGGGATGCATTCGTTTCGGAGCACATCAACTCCGGCATCGCAGTGCAGATTTCTGAGAACAGACTCGCGCGCGCCTGGACGCAAAGGGAATTGGGGCGGCGAGCATCTATGGGGCAAGTCAGCATCAGCAAGCTAGAGAGTGCGAGTCGAGGAACCCCGAATCTCAGCACGCTCCTCCGATTGGCTTCCGCTTTCGATTGCGGATTGATGGTCAAGTTTGTGCCGCTCAGTCAGTTGGCCGCGCTTGCTATCGACCCCGACCCGCTGGTGGTGCCAAGGTTCGGCGAAGACTCTCCGGGTGCGAGCCGGTACGAAGGTTGGGCGCACAGGGAAGAGAACGTTGCGATTCTACCGACTGAATCTACAGCCACATCGCAAGTATCGGACTACCCCACGCTGGCGCGCCAGATCGCTTCTGCCAGCACACCAGTTACGACGCTGATGTCAGAGTCCACTCCGAAGATGGAGGCACGCTAACGATGGCCGCAAAGAAAGAGCGATCGAAAAAGAGCATTGCGCAAGTCGCCGACCTGACAGGGATGGAATACGCCGGTGACGGGCCGGGCGAAGGACCTCTGCTTTATTCGAACAGCGTAGGTGTAACCGTAAGCTTTTATGACATTCAGTTGCGTTTTGATCGCGTTGTTTCAACGTCGAAACAAGTCGGCGAGGCGTCGAACGTTCTGGTTCATCAAGGTGTGGTTGCCATGTCGCCGCAGCACGCCAAAACCTTCTCTGCGCTGCTAGCCCGGCAGATCGAGGCTTACGAGTCCGAGTTTGGCAAGATCGAAACAGCCTCCGGCGCTGAGGCGTGAACGACGTCCCGGTCGAGAGGTTCCTCGAAGCCATCACCAACACCCACGGCGCAGAGGCCAAGCTGATCGAGCGCGTGGACGTGGACGAGCGGTTCCAGGGCGAGCCGGTGTGGCAGGGCGAAGTGCTCGTCTTCGAGTTGGCCGACCATCCCGACTCCGATCGCTGCTACTGCTGGGAGGTCGACGGACGCGTCACCGCTGTGCTGGGCGTGCAGGGCATCGACTCACCGATCAAGGCCGTAAGGGCCTCGATTCTCGCGGAGGGCACTGAGGCATGAGCGACGAAATCGACACGAGCACAGCGCAGGCGATCCAGAAATACGCAAAGCGTTTGGAGGGACAGGGCGTTCCCACCGCTGCCGCATTCGACCTCGCGCGCAACATCCTGAGGCTATGGGAGAAGGTCCGAGAGCTGGAGAATCGGCTCGATGGGCGACAATAGCTTCAGGCCCCTGAGGGGAAGGCCAGTGCCAAATGATTTGACATAATATATCTTATCGGCAGAATCCGAAGGGTCGAGTGAGGCGGGGAGCCTCGCCTAGGCTTGTTGGGTGGTCCGGTGGTGTTCACGACGGGATTTCCGTTGGCTCGAACTCGCGGTGATCGTTTTGCAGTTCGAGGTTGTGGTCGCTTGTTCGCAGCGGGATTCGCCCGGATTGAACGTCGTCCTGATCACGGTCGACACGCTGCGACCGGATCATCTCTCGGCGTACGGCTATGCGCGCGGGACTTCGGCGCCCCTCGATTGGCTGGCCGAAGAAGGCGTCGTCTTCACGAATGTCTACTCGACGTCTTCGTGGACGCCACCCAGTGTGGCCTCGCTCCTGACCTCGCTGCCACCGGATCGACACGGAATCCGCAGCGGCGACGCGCCTGACTTCCTCGAAGGCGGACACGAGGTCGAGGGCCAGGAGGTCTTGCGAGGCTCGGTGGTTACCCTCGCGGAGGCCGTGGCGGCGCACGGCTACACGACGGTCGGATTCTCGACGAATCCACATGTGAGCGCTCGACTCGGTTTCGCCCAGGGCTTCGATCACTTCGAAAGCCTGCGCGCGCCGGCCTCCTCCGACACGTCGGCCGGCGCGGTCTACGCCGATGCCGCCGCTGTTGCGAGCGCGGTGACCCGCCGCACTCGCGAAGCGATCGCAGCCGGCAAGGCCTTCATCTGGATCCACTACCTGGATCCCCACTTCCCGTATCGCAAGCGGAGCCCGTGGCTCGAGGAATACGCGGAGTCGGACGCGCGCGACGGCCCGCTTCCCGCGGCGATCACACACCCCCGCTGGTTCCACGAGAGCACGGCCGACCCCGCTGCACGGCGGCGTCTCTTCGAAGCCTGGTACGACGGTGAGATTCGCTTCGCGTGCAAGGAAATCGGCGCCCTGCTCGAAGAACTCGTCGATCGCGAACAGACCCTGATCGTCCTGACCTCTGATCACGGCGAATCGATCTTCGAGCACGGCGTCCTGGGGCATGGACAGACCCTGTTCGAGGCGGAGTTGCGGATCCCGTTGATGCTTCGCTTTCCGGAGGCCTGGAACGCCACGGGAACCCGATCCGAGCGCGTCAGCATCATGGACATCGCCCCTACGATCCTCAGCGCCCTCGCAATTCCCATCCCCGAATCGATGTCCGGGCAGTCCCTCATGCCACTCGTCCGCGAGGACGCCCGATTCGAGTCACGCGCGCTGTACTCGGAACTGCGGCGTGGGCGCCTCGATGTCCATGCGGTGATCGAAGATGGTTGGAAGCTGATCGTAGATCGCGGCCGCCGCTTTCAGGCGCTCTATCACCTCGATGAAGATCCGGGCGAGTCGCGCAATCTGATCCACGTTCGTCCCGGACGCGCCCGGCGCCTCGGTCAGGCGCTGATGGCGCGCGTTCGCGAAGCGGATGCCGCGAGGGCCGCACACCGGGAGCCGATCGACGAGGAGACGCGCGTGCGTCTCCGGGCTCTCGGCTACGTCGAGTAGCGCCGCCGCGATCAGCGAGGCTGGTAGCCGATCGTGAGGATCTGCACCGAAGCCCTGTCCGGCTGTGGTTCGTCTCGAGAGGAACGATGCTCAGCGCTCGAATACGTAGACAGCCCCGGCTCTCTCGCCGGCCGTGTCGTCGAAAGTCGCACCCACCACCACGGAGTCGGCCGAAATCGCCACGGAGTCTCCGAAGAGCTGTTGGGACCTCGCGTCCGGGGCTGCGAGTCCGGACTCATGCGTCCACATGCCGCCGACGAAGCCCAGGACGTGCGCGAAGCCCGCGCTCGGGAGCCCGTCGTCGCTGAGCCGGGAACCCGCCACGATCGTATCTCCAGTCGCCGAGATGGCGACGTCGATCCCGAAGATGTCGCGCCTTCCGATGGCCGCCTCCTCGGAATCGAGGATCTGTTCTTCGAGCCAATTCGCCCCGTCGTGCCGAAACACGTAGACCGCACCCGGGTTCTCCGACGCGGCGGCATCGACACCCTCATCGTCGAGGGACGTGCCGATCGAGATCACGTCGTCCGAAACGGCGACCGCGTGACCGAAATCTTCGCTATCGCCGAGATCTGAAGCGGAGAGGATCCCCTCTTCGATCCAGTTCACGCCATCGAATCGAAACGCGTAGGCCGCCCCGGCGCTCCCCGGCGTCGAAATGATGATCTCGTCGCCGAAATCGGCTTCACCGTCGAGGTTCGGGTGCCACGCGATCTTGTCGTCGTGGTGCGAGCCGTTCTGCGAATCGCCCAGCGAGGTGGCGAACAGGAGATCGAGATCTCCATCGTCGTCGAGGTCGGCTGCGAGAGCCGAGGACACGCCCTTCGCGGACAGCGAAATCAGCAGTGCGTTGCTGAAGTCCCCGAGCCCATCCTCGTTGGCGAAGAACTCGATCAAGTCGTCTTGGAAGTTCTGGTTGATCGGTTCGTTCCTCATCGAGGTGGCCACGAGATCGGCATCTCCGTCCCCGTCGAAATCCGCTGCGACGACGGACGTCAGGTTGTCGGCTCGATTGGTAACCTGTTGCGCAGCCCCGAAGTCTCCAGCTCCGTCGGTGTTCTCGAACCACGCGAGCTCGTTGTCGTTCTCGGACCCCGCAACCACGTCGATGTCGTCATCGCCGTCGATGTCGACCGCGACGACACTCACCGCACCGTCGGCCCCGGTCGTGATCACCTGCTGCGCCCCGAAGGCTCCGTCGCCATCCGTGTTCTCGTACCACGCGATCTTGTCGTCGATGAATGAGGCGGAGACCAGGTCGAGGTCGTCATCGCCGTCGATATCCTCCGCGGTGACGGCCAGTGCGCCATTCGCGGCCGTCGAGATCACCTGCTCGGCGCCGAAGGTTCCATTGCCATCCGTGTTCTCGTACCAGGCGATCGTGTCGTCGTTGAATGAGGCGGAGACGACATCGTTGTCGTCATCCCCGTCGATGTCGACGGCGATCACCGACGATGCCCGATCGGCGCCCGTCGAGATCACCTGTTGCGCACCAAAAGTCCCGTCGCCATCGGTGTTCTCGTACCAGGCGATCGTGTCGTCGTTGGCGGAGGAGGTGAGCACGTCGACGTCGTCATCCCCGTCGAGATCCGCGGCGAATACCGAAGTCAGGCCGTTGGCCACGCCCGTGGAGATGAAGTGCTTCGCGCCGAACGCTCCGTCGCCGTCGGTGTTCTCGTGCCAGGCGACCTGGTCGTCGAGATCCGCAACCGTGACGACGTCGAGATCGCCATCCCCGTCGATGTCGGCTGCGAAGGCAGCAGTCGCGCCATTGTTGAGGTTGCCGGGGGCACCGACGACGATGACGTCACCGTCGATCGCGACCGATGTCCCGAACGCATCCCCGGCTTGTGCATCGCTCGCAGTCAGGATGTCGGTTTCGTTCCAGTCCACCCCGTCGAAGGTGTAGACGTAGGCCGCGCCCGCATCCACACCCGCGCTGTTCCGCAGCGGAGCGCCGACGACCGCCACGTCTCCCGACACCGAAACCTCGGTGCCGAAAGCGTCCAGTATGCTGAGATTCGAAGCCTCGAGCCTCGCTTCCTCTACCCAGGCGCCTCCAGCGGCGCGAAATACGTAGGCTGCACCGAAGTTCGTCGAAATCGTTCCCGCGCTTTCGCCGAAGACCGCGCCGACCACGATGACGTCGTCCGACAACGAGACGGAATTGCCGAAACGGTCTCCCGCGCTCGAATCCGCGGGCACGAGGGTCGCGTCTGCGTCCCAGTCCGTTCCGTCGCGGCGATAGACGTAGGCGGCGCCCGCATCGACTCCCTCTTCATCGTCGAGGGGGGCTCCGACGACGACGACATCGTCTCCGACCGCGACCGACGCTCCGAAGTAGTCGAACCGCGAGGCGTTCGGCGAGACGAGCTTCGTACATCCCCGGTCCTCGCAGGGGTCGTCATTGCTACCGCTGTTTCCGCTCTTGCCGCACGCGGCGACGAGGATCAGCCCCGCGATCAGCGGGAGCACCTGGGACCACGATCTCGTTCTCGCAAACACCGCACCGTCTCCGCCAGCTTTGAGTTGCCAGACAAGCTGACGGAGAGTAGGCCACGGATTCGACCCGGATCAAAGGGGAATTTCGCGCGGTGTGACCCGGCGTCTCACGAAGTGGCACCCTGCCCGATCGGTCTACTTCGGGATCGTTGGTCGATCAGCGGGCCTGGTAGCCGATCGTGAGGATCTGCACCGACGCCCTGTCCATCGGGACTTCGAGGTCCCGGGATACCGGTGAGATGCTGAAGCCGAGCCCGCCGGCACCGGCCTTCAACACGACAAAGCGGAACTGGGCCGTCGAAGCGTTGAGATCCAGCGGGTTCGGATCGCTGTCGACGAGTCCGGTTGCACGTGCGCCGGCCACCACCAGCTGGGCCAGCGTTTCTTCGAGTTCCCGCGCCGAGATCGGCCTCGACCTGGCGCGCGGTGGCTTCACGTCGATCACGAGCTTCTGGATCCGGCTTCGATCGAACGGCGCACCCGCCTTGGCGATCACGAGTTCGTTGCGTCCATCGCTGCGCGGCGAATAGAGGGTCTCGAGCGTGAGCACCGCGCTCTTGATCTTCGGCAGCTCCTCGGCGTCGAGTTCGCTCTGGGCCACGATCAGGGCCTGCTTCACGCTGAGGATCACCGACTCGACGGCGATCACGTCGGCGACCTCTTCTGCGGCGAAGACCGCCGCGGCCGGTCCCCAGGCGAACGTCATCGCGATCAGCACGCGCAGCGATCGTCTTGCGAAGCCCGTCATGGTGAAGTTGGAGCCCCCGGTGCCCAGTGTGGTTCTCGGCGCGGCGACGTCGTCGATTCGACTAGCCCGCCGTCGTTGCATTCATCGGCGGTCGTCCGGGCGTTCTCAAGTTCGACCGGGGGGCATTCTCGCGCCCCCGCACAGCGGGAGCCGGACTCGCGTCGAAATCGTATCCGATCAGGCTGCAACCGAGGTTCTTGAGACGGATGGCGTCGAGGCGACGCCGGGCTTCGAGGCTCGGTGCCGCGAGTCGGGGCAACCCCGCGATCACGATGCGGTCGGCCCACTCCGGGAGTGCCTCGAGGATGGCGTCCTGCTGGACCAGGGCCTCGCCTTCGTCCCGCGCCCCGCAGAGCGCGAGCAGGATGCCGTCGACGGAAGCGATCTCGAACTGGGCGCTCACCCAGCGGCGAAGCGCCACCGCGTTGATGCGCGATACCACCGCTCCCGCGACCCGCGTCCATCCCCGGGCCTCCAGCGCGGCGCGCGACGTATCGGGGGTGAGCTCGAAAGAATGGCTACGCGGGACCTGCTCGGACAGCACGAGCACTTCACCCGCCAGCAACTCGGCATCGTCTGGTTCCGCGATACGCAATCCGAGGCGCCCTGTTCGTTCGCTCGACACGAGCGCAATGACGTCCCCCGGATGATCGGTGGGGGCGTGCGTGCCCAGCGAAGCCGGAAGCGCGATCTCCATCGGCCAGGGCGTCGCATCGCGCAAGCGTTGGTGCGCACGCACCGACGCGGCCAGCTTCGCATCCATGAAGCCGCGCAGTGGCGAGAGCGTGCCGACGGCCAACTGTTCCGCCAGATCGAAGACCTCCGCGGGAAGCTCGACCTCGCGCGTCGTTGCCACATCGGATGCGCGCTTCGCCGAAACCACCCGGCTACCGCCGTGCGGTGCGATCAGCCGCGACGTCCTCTCGCTCGGGAACGGCACGAGCCCGGGCTTCGCCTGGGGATCGCCGGCCGCGATCTTCATCACCATGTTCGCGCACTGCACCGGATTGCGACCGATGGCCGTTTCGGCGGCGAGCACGAGCCCGTCGGCCCCGTCGCGCAGCGTCGTGTAGACGTCGTTCACCTCGGCCCGCGTCGGCGTCGGCGCTTCGAGCATCGATTCGAGCAGGTTGGTGGCGACGTAGACGGGGGTTCGAAGTTCGCGCCCTCTCGCGATGATGGCGCGCTGGATTCGCGGAATCTGGGCGATCTCGACTTCGCGCGAGAGATCGCCGCGGTCGATCAGCAGCGCATCCGAGGCGTGCGCGATGCCGTCGAGGTTGCGCAGGGCCCGGCGTGTTTCGATCTTCGAGATCACGAAGGCGCCCGGCCCGGCGAGTTCGCGCAGTCGATCGACGTCCTGCGCGCGAGCGGCGAAGGAGAGAGCGAAGTGGCGGATCCCCAATTCGCGGCCGATCTCGACGGCGCGCAGGTCCTTGTCACTGAGTGCCGGCAACTCGATCTCCCGCTGCAGGGAGACGGCCTTGTTCGAACCGACGAGCCCGCCGCGTAGCACGCGCGCGCGTGCCCCGGCGATCGAGGCATCGAGCACCTGCAGCAGCGAGCCGTTGAAGTCGAGGCTCACGAGGTCGCCGGCCTCGAGTTCGCGTGCAATGCCATCGGGAACGAGGGAAATCGCCGCGCCCTCTTCCGCTTCGCGCGGTTCGCGCCCTGCCCCGGCGCTCGAGAGCAGAGTCACGGCGGCGCCGGATTCGAGGTGGATCTCGCCGTTGGCGAAATTGGCGAGGCGCCCGGTTCGAATCTGCGCCCCTTCGGAGTCGAAGCAGATCGGCACGTCGGTGTGTTCGCGAACGAAGGAGACGATCCCAGGCAGCGCATCGATCTCGGTATGCGAGAGGTTGATGCGGAAGAGCGTCACGCCGGCCTCGTCGAGACGCTCGATCACGCGCCGAGAGAGCGAAGCCGGACCGAGGGTGGCGAGCAATTGAATGGGGGCTGGACGGGTCTGCGGTGGTTGCACGTCGGGTTTCATCCGATCACGGGGGGCTGTGGAAGATCGAGGGCGCGGATCTTGTCGACGGTTTCGCGCAGGCGATTGGCGGGCGAGCACACCACCACCATGTCGACGGGGTCCTGGCTGAGCTCCGAGGGAGAGCGGATCGGCAGGCCGTCCACCGTGTCGCGCCAGCGCGCGGCGTCTTCCATCACCACGTAGCGCGGCGCGATCTGATCGCGGATCGGTCGCACGCAGGCGTCGTAGCCGCCATCGACATCCCACACTGCAATGCGTCCGCGACTCTCGCTTGCGTGCGTGGCCAGCAGGTGGCGGTAGTAGAAAGTCGAGTCGACGATCCGCTTGAGCTCGCCGAGGGTGTCCGCGGGCCGCCCCATCACGGCTTCGGCGAGTCTGCGGATCTCGAGATCGATCGCGTCGCAGGCTTCGATCTGCGCGAGTTGGTCTTCGGCCTCCGGATCGATCGCGTCGATGCGCGCGAACCATTGCGGTTCCACATCGACGCCGCATTCGTCGCACAGGAATTCCAACCAGTCGCGTTGGACGATCGCATCGAGGACGAGGCGCTCGCGCCGGAACTCCCGCAGCACCCCCGCCACGCGCGAGTTGTCGATGTTGACCGGCCCTTCGATGCCTTCCCCTGCACCGCGCCACAGGTTCTCGCGCGCGAGCGCCCGCACCCCGTGGAGCCGATGGTGGTCGTGCAGGTAGACGTTCTCCGGATGCATGTACTGGTACCGGAAGCCATCGCTTCGCAGGGAAACCACGCGCGAGCGCAGCTGTGCGTGGTAGCGATTGGCGATGCGGAGGGTGCGCTCGCTCTCGGGTTCGCGCCCTGCGATGACGTCGCCGAGATCGCGACCGAGTAGCGGCCCGAAGCGTTCGGGCAGCGGCATCTCGATGCCGAGCGCCCGGCTCATCGTGGGCACCAGGTCGAGGGTGGTGCACGGCATCGCGATCTTGCGCGGCGCCACCCCCGGAAGCGAAAGCCTGCAATAGACGCGGGTGTTGAGTTCGTCGCACTCGAAGTCGTGGGCGCCGCGCCACTGACGACCTTCGAGGTCGTAGTTGGGATGACCGTGATCCCCGGCGATCACGATCACCGCGTTCTCGCGGGTGATCCCCGCCGCTTCGAGCACCTCGAGGGTGGCCGGCACGAGCTGCCCGAAGACGTGGATGCAGATCGCGTGCGGCCCCTCCCCCGCTTCGCGCAGATGGTTCTCGAGTCGCAGCACCGGGGCGACGTAGTTCACGTGGGTGTCGTGCGGATCCGGGAGTGAGCGCAGGCTGTCGGTCCAGCCCTGGTCGAAGTCCGGGATCACGAACTCCGGTGAGACGTCCTTGAAGAGATGGAAGCCGGCCGGCGTGTAGCCCGTGTGAGCCAGCCGCTCGAAGATCGTCGGGTGCTGGCGCGAGAGCGTCGCGCCGCTCTGGGTCGGGCTCTGGGTCTTGGGCGAGTGCGCGAGCGCGTGCAACACGCCGGGCGCGCCGCTGAACCCCCCGCGCAGGGACGACACCGTGGCGGTCCCGCTCGTGTACATCTGCTCGAAGGAGACGAAGTCGTCGAGCAGCGGGTCGAGATGGTCCGGGAGATGGAAGTTGCCCGGGCCCTGGGTCCGTGTGGCACCCCAATCGTGCAGCACTCCTTCGAGATCCGCGCGCCAGAGCACGCGGTCGACGCCGTACTCGTAGTAGTGGGAACGGCACTGCATCCCCTGTTCGAGGCTGATCCACACGAGATGCGGAGGTTGGGGCATGGCGTGCACTCCGGGCTCGCCTGCACGGGCGCAGGTCGAAGCTCACAGAGGTGCAACCCATGTGCCCGCGCGCGCGGCGCTTCAGGGGAAAGACATTCCGCGTCGCGCTTCAAGCTGGAAGCCGAACGTTCAATCTGAACGATGGCGCCACCCGCTTCTCACAACCGCTACTGCGTTCGCGTGGCCTTCAACTCGAGCAGCATCGCGTGGGTGTGCTCGGGGATCAGCAGGTCCGGGGCCTCGGCGGTGATGCGGTCGAAGGTCGCGATCGCCTCGTCGGTCTTGCCCGCTTCGGCCTGGGTTCGCGCGGCGTTGACCAGCGCGTGATAGCGCAGGGGATAACGCGTGATGCCCGACGCCTCGAGATGCGCCGCGGCGGCGGCTTCGAGATCGCCCTTGCGTTCGTGCAACACCGCCACCCGTTCGAGCAGGATGCCCCGCATCGCATCGTTCGCGCCGAAGGGCTCGAGGGCCTTCTGGAAGCTCGCGAGCGCGCCGTCCACATCGTCGAGTTCGGCCTGCAGGTTGCCCACCTGCACGAGGGCCTGGCTACCGGCTTCGCTGCCGGCGTGCTCTTCGGCGAGCTTCTGGAAGCGGCCGATGAACTCCTCGCGGGTTTCGCGCGCGGCTTCGGGGTTGGCGGGTTCGGGGACCTCGCCGGCACCGCCGTAGCGTCCGCCCATGGCGACCCGGTAGTCGTTCCGGGCATCGGCGATCGCGGCCGATGCGGAGAGCTTGTCGCCATCCATCCCCGAGCTGGCGAAGCCCCAGATGGCTGCGATCGCGAGGACGAGACCGCCACCCGCGAGGATGGGTCCCGGATTCTCGCTGATCCACTCGGAAAGGTCGTCGCCCCGCGACTGGATTTCGTCGAGGGTCTCGGCCGCAGATTCCTGCTTGGGCCTGTTCTTCTTCTTCTTGACGACGGCCAACGGGCGCTCCCTTGTTCCTCTTGGGGCGGGGGGTGGTGGATTTGCGGCGGCGGAGTGTATCGGAAGGCGTTCAAAGCGCGACTTGGCGGCCCGGCCCTCTGCCAACCTAGTGCCGATTCTTGCCGCCCCGCGCTCGCAGGTGCAGTCGAATCGGCGTCGAGGCGAAGCCGAAGCGCTCGCGCAGTCGGTTTTCGAGGTAGCGCCGGTAGGCGGTCTGGACCGCCTTCGGCTGGGTGCAGACCAATTGGAAGGTCGGCGGCCGCACCCCCGTCTGGGCCATGTAGAAGAACTTGATTGGGCGCCGTGCGTGACCGCTGCGGCGACCGAAGGCCGGCGGGTGGCTGCGCACCACCTCCTGCAGCCAGCGATTGAGTTCGGGGGTGGGCACGCGTTGGCGACCGGCGGTCGCCGCCTTGCGGATCGCGGGGAAGAGCCGCCCGATCCGTGCGCCGGTGAGCGCCGAGAGCGCGATCAGCGGGCAATCGCTCATGAAGCGCAGGCCGTGTTGGATCGCCTCGAGGGTCTTGGGACCGTCTTCGCCATCGACCAGATCCCACTTGTTGGCGATCACGACGCAGGCGCAGCCGCGTTCTCGCACGAGTGAGGCCACATGGGCGTCCTGGTCGCTCATGCCTTCGCTGGCGTCGATCAGCAGCAGCGCCACGTCGGCGCGTTCGAGGGCGCGCACCGTCTGTAGCGCGCTCACCTGCTCGACGGTCTCGGCGCGGCGTCCCGGGCGACGCAGCCCCGCGGTGTCGATCAACAGATAGCTGTGCCCCTCGTGTTCGATGCGGCTGTCGATCGAATCGCGCGTGGTGCCGGGTACGTCGGAGACCACGACGCGTTCCTCCCCCAGCAGGCGATGCGCGAGCGAACTCTTGCCGA
>JANQEL010000093.1 GCA_028278345.1 Myxococcota bacterium | reverse complement strand
CCCCACGCGGGCGAACTCTTCAGCGATCCCCTGGCGATCCTCTCGACATCGAGCGCTTCGATGGGGCGGGCCGAACAGGTCGATGGAGGTGTTCGTCTGACCGGGGAATGGCAGTTCGTGAGCGGCTGTCACAACAGCACCCACTTCGCGGGGCTCTGCCTGTTCTACGAAGAGGGTGAACCGAAACAGGGGGCGCCGCCCGGTTACGTGATCGTGCCGGCCGAAGAGATGGAGATCATCGATGCCTGGCACGTGGCCGGTCTGCGCGGTTCGGGTTCGCACGACGTGCGCGTGCGTGACGTGTTCGTCCCGAACGAACGCGTCGTCGCGATGAATACACGCATACCGACCGAAACCGTACTCGCCCATCTGCCTCACGGAGCGCGTCTCGCCTACAACAAGGTCGGCGTCTGTCTGGGCATCGCGCGCGGTGCCCTGGACGAGTTCCGGGCTCTGGCCCAGGACAAGCTGCCGCGCTTCTCAGGCATCAAGCTGCGCGAGCGGCCCTCGGCCCAGCGCGCCGTGGCCCTCGCCGAAGCGCGGTTGCGGGGCGCGCGCGCATGGGTCTTCGAATGCGTCGACGAGTTGTGGGAAGTCGCCGTCGAAGGCGGGGCGCTTTCGCGCGAACAGCGAGCGCTGCTTCAGCTCGCCTGTACCGACGCCGCGGCAGCCTGCGCGGAAGCCACCGACATGGTGGTCGAGGCCGCGGGAACCACCGCCAATCGACTCGACTGTCCTCTCGAACGCCGCGCTCGCGACGTCCGGGTCGTGCGCCAGCACGTCACCGTGGCCGCACATCACATCGAAGACGTCGGCCGCGTACTGCTCGGCCTCGATCCCGAGGGCTTCATGCTCACGTTGCCGTGAGCGGAGGCTACGCCGACCAACTCGCGAGCAATTGCCGCTCGGCCTCCAGGGGCTTCTTCGCGAGCTCGGTGCGACGACCGAAGACCATCGTGTGCCGGTGCTCGGGTTCGTAGTATGACCAGGCAGGGATGCGCTTGTGTCCCGGCAACCCGTCGCGCGCGAACGCCGTCCAGGCCCGCTGCATGCGGCGCGATAGCCCGATCGCCGAAGGGTTGAAGCCCGCGAGCGAGAGGATCAGCGGATGCGAGACCGATCCGAAGATGAACGGAATGTCGAGGGCGTGACATGCACCGATGCGACGCCGCATGGCCGCCGGTCGCCAGGTAAAGAGATAGTGGTAGGCCGAGCCACCACCCTCCACCTGGGCATCGGCCAAGGCTGAAGACGGATAGTGGAACATCCGCGAGGTCTGGAACGCGCTCCACACCTTGGTGGGATTCTTCGCATCCATGCGCGGCGCGAGCGCATCGCGCCATTCGCGTAGCGCCTTGTGTGGCGCGGGCGCCGAGGGGAAGGCGCCGTGGGCTTCGTTCCAGCGTTCGACCAGACCGCGTTCGTTCATACCGCGTGGGCCGGGGTCGATCAGGTGGAAGAGCCGCCACTCGTCGAGGGTCGAACCGATCAACAGTGGAATGTCGCGCGTGGCGCCACCGCGGATCGCATCGATGGGCTGTTCGGTGATCACGTCGTCGTCGACCATCGGGACGAAGACCATCATGCGGCGCATGTCCGAGGCTTCGTTCATCACCACGGCCTGCGCCCGCATCAAATCGCCGGGCGGGATTCGTCCCATCGCTTCCGGTGTCTGGGCGGGGCCTCCGAGGGCGCGCAGCAGCGCATTCGAAACGCGTGCGGCTTCTTCGCGATCGATCACCTGGTCGGCACCGCCGCTCATGCAGATCGCCTTGTGGAAGAGCGCCCGCGCCCGGGGCGATCCCAGCAGGGCGCCGATACTCATGCTGCCGGCCGACTGCCCGAAGAGGGTGACGTTGTTCGGATCGCCGCCGAAGCGCTCGATGTTGTCGCGAACCCACTCGAGGGCGGCGATCTGGTCGCGCACGCCGAGGTTGGTGCAGTCCTCGAAACCTTCCCCGAGCACGCTTCCCAGATGGGCGTAGCCGATGGAACCCAGGCGGTAGTTGATCGTCACCACGACCACGTCGCGTCGCCGGGCGATGTCGTGCCCATTGTAGGTCCCCGTGCTCCCGGAGCCGACCATGAAGCCGCCGCCGTGGATCCACACCATGACGGGACGCCGCGCGCCGTCGAGCCCAGGGGTCCACACGTTGAGCGAGAGGCAATCGTCGTCGGAGGGCACCCCGGCCGCGCTGATCCAGCCGAACCAGGGCAGGGCGTATTGCGGGGCGGCCGGACCGAAGTCCACCGCGTCGCGAACCCCCGTCCAGGGCTCCGGCGGTGCGGGCGGGCGAAAGCGGTTGGCCCCCGCCGGCGGGCGGGCGAAACGAATGCCCTTGAAGCTGCGAATGCCTCCGGACTCCGAGCCGCGCACGTGTCCGTAGCTGGTTTCGACCGGTCGATTCAACGAAGCGTCACCCCCGAGGTGAAACGCTACCGCTGCCGCGTCTGAAGCGCTCGGGGCGCAACAGGGACGCAACGGCCGTGCGATCGCGCCGCTGGGGCACTTCTGTACTCATCGGTACCGAGAAGCGGTGATCGTGATCACCCATTTCCAGCCGGGCGATGGCGATGAATATCACGGAGCCCACTGCCGTGTCGTCGATTCTCTCCACCTCCTTGCCGGTTCATCCGCGCGTGTTGCTCAAGAACACGCTCGTGCAGGCCCATCGCGCGAAGCTTCGCGGCAAGCTGCGTCAGGCGATCTCGCTCTACGAGTACGCCCTCACTCTCACCTCCGATCACGCGATGATCGCGAGTCGCCTTGCCCCCCTGCTCGCACACGAGGGTCGACACTTCGAGGCCTGGCGGCAATTCCAGAAGGCGGGTCGCGCGCTGATGCGGCGCGAGCAGCCCGAGTGGGCGCTGGCCGTCTATCGCGAAGCCACCCGCATGCTTCCCCTCGAGTTCGACGCTTGGCGCATCACGGCATCGATCGAGCGCCTGCTCGGGCGACACGACCACGCCCTGGAAACCCTGCTCGAAGGTCGTCGCCGCTTTCGCGGCCCGCTCCATCGCGATCAGGCCATCGCACTGCTCGACCTCGCGCGAAGGCTCGAACCCTGGGACACCGACATCGTGATCGACCTCGCAGGACAACTCCAGCAAGCCGGTCAAGCGCAGCGCGCCGACGATCTGCTCGACGAACTCCTCGAACACTCGCCCCAGGCCGAGCTGGCGCGCATCCACGCCGCGCGTTCGCGCATGACGTGGTCGCCACGCCATCTGCTGCGTTGGCTCGAGAGTTTTCTCCAGCCCCTCATCAAGGCCGCGCCGAGCATCCGCCCGCGCTACGGGGCGCTGCGCGACTGAGCGCGGAGTTCGGGAAGCACCTCGCGCGCGATGAACCCGACCACCTCGGCCGTAAAGCGCGCCGCACCGCTCTCGTTCAGGTGGAAGAGGTCGTAGAAGTCCGTCATCGGGTACGGCGCTTCCGGGTCGAGCGGCAGGTTGAACACTCCGTCCGTCGCTCCCAGCTGCGCGGCGAAGCCTCGAAAGGCCGCCTGGGCCCCCGGCTGCTGCACGCGCAAACCGATCTCGTGAATCGGGCACTCGGCCACCACGACCGCGACTCCGGCCGCGACGAGGTCATCGACCGCGCCCGCGAGTAGCAGCGCCTGGGCAGACACATGGGGCCCGTCTCTCACTTCGCGGTACCAGCCGAGCTGCCGTGGCCACTTGCGTTGGTGGGGAAGGACTTCGTCGAGCAGCTCGATTTCGCGTTCGGGGACGAGCCTGGCCGGGCCGCCGACTCCGATGGCGGCCGGCCCGAGCAGGTTCACCCGGCGCGGCCCCTCGAGGCGCTCGTCGAGGGGAAACTCGCGCAAGCGGTTCAACCCCGCGCGTCCGAAGTTGTCGCGGAACCGGTAGAGATTCGAGAGTTCCGCGGCGGCGATGCGATAGGCGGTCTCGCGGTTCTCGAACAGCCACGACGCACCGGCGACCTCGAACAGCGGCGCCAGGGTCGCCACCCGTGCGGTCGATTTCGCGGGAAGCGGTTCGAGGCGAACGGGACGATGGGTATCCACATGGGACATCGTCAGCACGACCACGTCGAGACCGGCCTCGATCAATTCGGGAACCAGGGCATGAACCGTCGCCGGATCCTGCAGTGCGTGGGATAGCTGCGCGATCGCCGTGCCCGGCAGCACCCTCTCGGCTTCTTCGTGCAGAAAGCCCGTGTGTCCGCGACTCGAGCCGAGCACGGCGATGCGGATCGCATCTTCCTGCGCCCCCACTCGCGCGAGTTCCGCGCGATCCCGCGTGACGCCCCAGTAGACGCTCTGCTCCGGTTCGACGCGCGAAACCAGGCTCGCCCACGGGAACCCGGGACTCGCGACGCACAGGTCGAGGGCGACCACGATCGCCACCGCGAGAAGCCCCGCCCATGGCACGCCCGTCCAACGCGCGTGCGCTACGGGCCTGGAACTGGAAAGCGCCCCGGCCCTAGAACTGGAAATAGATGAACGGCTGTCCAATCTGTTCTCCCAGAATCAAGACGCCGAGGCCAAGCCCCGCGTAGACACATCCGCGCGCGAGCATCGGCAAGCGCACCACCACATCGAGATCGCGCCAACGCCACTGCGCAAGTTGAAACAGCACCAACGGCGCGAGCAGGCTCACGAACGGCCCCCACCACCGCGCGGCCATCCCCCATTCGAAGGCGGAGACGAGCCGCCCGAGAAGATCGACGACCTGGCCGAGACTCTCCGCGCGGAACAACAGCCAGCCCAGAGACACGAACTGGAACCACACGAAGCAGCTGAGTGCACCCCGCCATCCGGTCGCATCGGCCTCGACGCCGCGCCACTCACGCCAGGCGCGATGGCCCATCAAGAGCAATCCGTGATAGGCGCCCCAGAAGACGAAGGGCCAGGCCGCGCCGTGCCACAACCCACCGATCACCATCGTGAGGAAGAGATTGCGCCAGGTCATCCACGAGCCGCGGCGATTGCCCCCGAGCGAGATGTAGAGGTAGTCGCGCAGCCAGGTCGAGAGACTGATGTGCCAACGCCGCCAGAATTCGGCCGGGTTGCGGGCCGCATAGGGCAGGTTGAAGTTCAACATCAATTCGAAGCCCAGCATGCGCGCGATGCCGCGCGCGATGTCGCTGTAGCCCGAGAAGTCGCAATAGATCTGCCACGCGAAGGCCCAGGTGGCGAGGATGATCTCGCCAGAGGTGGGATCCGAGCCGGGCCGGTAGACCGCGTCGACGATCACCGCGAGGTTGTCGGCGATCACCACCTTCTTGAAGTAGCCCCAGAGCACGAGCCAGGCGCCGGAGTTGAACCCCGCGCTCTCGATCGACCGCGCGGTTTCGACCTGCGGAAGCAAGCGCCTGGCCCGTTCGATGGGTCCGGCGACGAGCTGCGGAAAGAACGCGACGAAGAGCGCGAAGTCGAAGAAACCGCGAGTCGGTTCGAGTCGGCTGCGATAGATGTCGAGGGTGTAGCTGAGGGTCTGAAACGTGTAGAACGAGATGCCGACGGGCAGCACCACATCGAGGGTGAAGCTGGATAGCGTCACGCCGAACACGCCGACCAGATCCGCCAGCCCCTCCGCGAAGAAACCCACGTACTTGAAGAAGCCGAGGATCCCGAGGTTGGTCAGGAGACTCGCGAGCACGAGCCGCTTGCGCGCCCGTGGATCCGTCTCGGCCCCCAGCGCGCGGCCGACCGCGAAGTCGACGAGGGTCGAGAGCGCGAGCAACAAGCAGAAGCGCGCATCCCAGGCGGCGTAGAAGACGTAGCTCGCGAGGAGCAGCATGCGGTTCTGCGCGCGGTGGGGCAGGGCGTAGTAGAGCCCGAGGACGAGCAGGAAGAAGAGCGCGAATTCGAGCGATGCGAAGCCCACCGGGCGCTTTCCGACCTCTGATTGCTGCGAAGGGGGGCGGTGTGCCTCGAGGTCGCGGAGCGGTACGAGCTGAACGCGGTGTCCTCGGGGGGCCGATTCTACGCCATCCGGTGGCGGTGGATTCGTCGTCCCGACGTGTCGGGGGCCTGAGATCCCCAACAAGCAAGACGAACGAATGTTCGCAAACCGGAAATCCGAAGCTAGACTGGGCGTCAGTCATTTTGCCCGCGAGTCTCAACGCCACACGGAGTTCGTCGATGCGCCCTGCGTTCCGCCCCCCGCTGTCTTCCGCCGCACCGCTCCCGTCCAACCCGATCGCACTCGCATTGATCGCCGTGCTCTCACTCACCGCAAGTGCACCGACTCGAGCCGAGGGCGCCTTGCCCGATGTCGCGGCGCGCGAGTCGGGCTGGCAGCACTACGGCACGAGTGACGAGGGCGAGAGCGACTACGTGATGTACACGCGAAAGCCCGCGGGTTCGGACTACTCGGCCTATCGCCTCGAAGCCATCTTCGACGCGCCCGTCGAGGTCGTGGCCGACGTCGCGGCGCGCAACATCGTCGATCCCGCCTTCAGCCAGAAGAACATGGACAAGACCGTGCTCGAGCGGGACGCCCAGGGTGCGTTGATCCACAGCCACATCCACATCAACGCGCCCTTCATCTCCGACCGCGACGTGGTGACGCGGGTGGAGTTCGACTTCGACCCCACGTCGAAGACCCACGTGGTGCGCTGGCGCGCCACCGACGAAGGCCCACCGCCGCCGGACGGCGTGATTCGCCTCGATCGCTCGGATGGCTCCTGGACCTTCCTTCCCAGCCCGGATGGAAAGACGCGCGCGATCTACACGAGCCATACCGAGATCGCCGGCGCGCTGCCGGCGTGGCTGCTCAACGGTTTCATGAGCAACACGATGGTCGAGAGCGTGACGGGGCTACGTGAAGCGCTCCAGCGCGAGCTGGCTTCTCGCTAGCCCGCGTAGACGTCCGCGCGAATGGACCTGCGCAGCTTTCGTCGCAGAACGGCGAGGGCGGCCGATCCACCCACGAACAGCAGCACGCACAGCCACAGCAGGCTCGCGTAGCTGCCCGTGGCGTCGCGCAGCGCACCTCCCACCATGGGAAGACCGAAGCCGAACGGAAGCATCATGACGTTGGCGAGCCCCATCGCGCGTCCGAGACTACCGGCACCGAAGCGTTGGGCGAGGAGCTGCCCCATGACGGGCAGGAAGCCTCCGCTGGCGATTCCATTCAGCGCCATGAGAGTGGCGCTCACCACCAGGATCGAACTTCCCGCGAGGATCGCGAAAACGGCGAGCTGCACGACGAAGGCACCGAGCAGGATCGAGGCGGCGGGGCGACGATCGGCCAACGCACCGAGCGCAAGCGTTCCGATCAGCATGCTTCCCTGCATCATGGCGACCAGGGTCCCCGCCTGGCGCGTCGACGCCCCGAGATCTTCGAGGTACGGAGCCGCGTGGGCCGAGAAGCCCGCGATCGAACCCATGCCCACGCCGATTGCGATCGCGATCAAACGGAACTCGGTGGAGGCCAGCAATCGCTTCGCCGTCCACTCATCACCCGCCTCTTCCTCACTCGAAGGCGCAGCCGCTTGGGCGGATGCTTCGACCGCACGACCCAGATCCGCTGGAACGCCCAGGGTAATCACCGGAATGCCGATCCCGAAGAACAGCGCCGCGAACCACTGCAGGGTGACTCGCCAATCCCACTCGTCGAGGGTGAAACCGGCGAGCAGCGCGAAACCGAGCCCGCCGACCGGGACACCGAGGTTGGCGATGCCGAGCGCACGGCCGCGATCGGCATCCGTGGCCTTGGCAACGATCGCCGCCGTGGTGAGGGGGCCGAGCATCGGGATCGCTGCACCGGTCGCGACGCACAGGGCCGCGAGTTGAAACAGACTCGTGGCCTGGGAAGCCAGAAGCGCCGTCGAGGTGATGATGGCCGTCCCCGTGTACATCACGGTGCGCGGCGAACCGCGATCGAGCCAATTGCCGACGGGCACGCCGCACATCGCGAGTGCCAGGGTCATCAGGGAGATCCCGGCACTCACTTCGAGACTGGAGGCCTCGAACGCTTCGCTCACCGGGCGAACGAAGAGGGAGAACGCACCGACGGTACCGCCGACCGCGAGTCCCTGGGCGATGAAGGCGGCGATCACGACGCCGCGGGTTCGACGGTCCATGGTCGAGCGAGCTTAGCGCCGCAGCTGTGGTGACGCGCAAGCCGCCCGCTCGCGTCTGGCAGACTGCGACTACCCCGAGAGCTCCGCGGCGATCTTCGCCGCGTCGGCTCGGATCAACTCGAGCTGATTGTCGTCGAGCCCGAGTCCGCCAACCGCGTGCTCGATCGTCTTGGGCGTACTGCGATCGACGCTCGTGTGACTGCGCACGCAATCCTTCTCGAGTTCGGAAAGTTCCACGGTCTGCGTATCCGCCTTGGGGATCACCCCGAAGCCGAGATCGTGCGCCAGGTCGTCGGCCAGACAGATTGTTGCCGAAAGGGGATGCGCGAAACCCTCCATCAGGACCTGGTGATGGGACGACACCGCGAGCTTGATGTCCGGTGGAAGCCCCCACGCCTCGGCCATCAGCTCGGCGGCCCGCTGGTGCACGCGGTCGACGGCTGGCCAGATCGAGATCAGGTCGGGCGCCGGCTTTCCCCTCGGCTTGCGGTCGGAAAGAGCGAGCAGGGTCCCGGCGATGCCACAGTCGTGAAGCAGCCCGGCCATGAAAGCGAACTCGCCCTCGATCGCGGTGTACTTGCAGACCACCTTCGAGAGATGCGCGGTCATCATGCTGTGGCGCCGCAGCAGATCCATCGTGTCGCCGTAATCCTGCGACTTGAACACCCGCATGTTCATCGCGATCTGCATCACGAGATCGCGCAAGGTCCCGAGCCCGAGTCTCACCAGGGCATCGTCGAGGGAACCGAGCTTGCTCATCCCCGAATAGATCGGCGACTGCACGAGCTTGAGTACCCGCCCGGCGATCATGCTGTCCTGCTCGAGCAGCTTGATCACATCCCGGAAGTCGACTTCCGGTTGCTGCGAAAGGGAGAGCAGGTCGGCGGCGACCGAGGGCAGGGTCGGAGGTTGATAGTCGGGGGCTTCGATGCAGGCGAGGAGTTTGGCGACCATCTCCTCTTCGTCCATCAGGACGTCGTCACCGAACTCGATGACGGCCCGACCATCGCCATAGCCTTCTTCGCCCTTGCTCTTGCCTTGCTTCTTCTTGCGACCGCGCAGTGGATTCTTCATGACGCGAACGATCCTCTCGCGCCCGGGAACCTGGTGAAGGGCGCATTCGATCGATCGGCCGGGTTCGCCTCGGCTTGAGGCCCGGCCCAATGAGAATGCTCGAATCAGGCGTTCCCCTGAGCAGCTTCGATGCGGGAGTAGAGCCTGGCCTTGTCGCCTTCGAAGCGTCGACCGGCAATCCAGAAGCACGGAATCGCGACCGCGGACAGCGTCGTGAACACCAGGAGGGTGGTGGTGTAGGGCGAGGCGTGACCCGCGGCCGCGAGGCCATCGATCATGTAGCCGCCACCCGTGATGCCGATACCGAGCCCCACGAAGTTGAGGAGCAGGATGTAGACGGCGACCACCGTCGCGCGGATTCGCGGCGGCACGAGCTCCTGCACCGTCGCGAAGGTCGGTCCATAGAACGTGCCCAGCTGGAAGTAACCCGCGGCGACGCCGATCCAGAACCAGGGTGAATCCGGTGAAGCCAATCGATACACGAAGCCGATCGGCGTCAGGATCAGGGCGACCCAGACGAGGAACATCGGGCGTCCGAGCCCCGTGCGGCGCTGGAAGGCATCTCCCGCCATGCCGCCGAAGAGGTTCCCCGCAACGCCCGCCACCATGCCGATCCAGCCCGTGAGGCGCAGGATCTCGCTGCGATCGAAACCGCGCTCCTGTACGAACCAGAGCTGCTCGAAGGCCGCCGCGCCGAGGATGAAGTGGAAGGCGACGCCCCCGGCCATGGTGGCGAGGAGGGCGGGGGAAGATCGCAGGGCATCGAAGAGGGTCCCGGTGAGCTCGCGAAACGACCCCTCCGATCGGCCCGCGCTCTCGGCCTGGGCCATCAGATGTTGTCGCGGGGTCTCCTTGACGAAGAGCATGGCGATCGCGAGGAGTACGCCGACGCCCCCGAGCAGGTAGAAGCAACCGCGCCAACCGACGAGGGGTTCGAGGTAACCACCGACGAGCAAGCTGGCGCCGACACCGATCGGCACCCCCATGTAGTAGAAGCCCGACGCGAGCCCCATTCGATGCGCCGGAAAACGATCCGCCAGCATCGACATCGAAGCGGGCGTCAATACCGACTCACCCACCCCGATGAACATGCGCGGGATAAGCAGCGAGACGAAACCCCTGGCCGCACCCGAAACGGCGGTGAGCACACTCCACAGTGTAAGCGCCCCGGCGACCAGGCGCGGCCGGTGCACCGTATCGGCGAGCACACCGGCGAACAGCCCCATCGCCGAGTAGAAGACGATGAAGGCGAACCCCGTGAGCCAACCGAATTGGGCGTTCGTCAACCCCAGCTCGGGCACGATGAAGTTCGCGAAGCTCGCGAGCAGCTGGCGATCGACGAAGTTCATCACGTTGAGCAACGTGAGGAAGAGCAGGAAGCCGTAGTCGCCGGAACTCACCACGCGCGATTCGAAGGCCGTGCTCACCTCGGTCGTCGAGGGCGCGGGGCCGGCGGGGGCTTCCTCGTTCACAGGGGGGTCTCCAGCCTGGCGTCATGGGCGACACCGGAGACCCTCTATAGCCGAGTCGGAGATCGTCGACGAGTCGACCGAAATCGACGAGTCGACGCGGAACGCCGAATCAGCCGTCCACCCCCTGGCGCGCGAGCTGTTCGCGCTGCACCGCCATGCTGATCAGATTCAAGCCGTCTTCGAACTGGCTCGGTTGGTCGCCGGTGCTCAGGTAGCGGACCCCGTAGCGCATGCCGTCCCGGCGCTCCTGGATGCTCTGGATCACGACGTCACCCGCGTAGTTCTCGCCGTCGTGCTCGATCGAGGCCGGAAGCTTCGTGCCGATGTCGAGTTCCTGCTTCGAGATCAGGGCAAAGCCCGTCGAGCTGACGTCGACCACCGGACACTCGGCCTCTTCACCGAAGACGGCGTAGATCGAAGCACTCAGGGTCGTGACGCGATAGACCTCGCGGCCCTCGGCCGGCGCCGTATCCCCCACCAGTTCGATGCGGATCCGCCAGCGTTCCTCCCCCTCTTCGACGGAGTCGATGCGCGCTGCCTGCTGCACGAACTTGCGACGTTCTTCGTAGAAAACGATGAACCCGGCGTCGGGAGCCACGCGGAACTTGGGCGGTTCGAACTCAGCGATCACGACTTCGCCCTCGACACCCACGGCGTGGCCCGAGTGGAGGACGCGCTTGTCGGGGTAGTCGGGGTTCTTCAGATGAATGCGTTCGCCGGCCTTCAGAAGCATGGCGTCTCCCTCCCTCTATCTCTCTACGCGTGACCGACCGTGCGGTCGATTCACGAATGCGCATGGGATCGGCAGGGATCCGCCCTAGGGCGAGCAGTTCGTGCGCAACGAGGCAAAAGCGACCCCGACCTGGAGGGAACACCCCGGCGGCTAGCGGCCGAAGACCCTGCGCAGCAGTTCGGTCGTGCGGGCGGCCGGATCATCGCGAATACGCCCCTCTTCCTTCGCGAGTTCGCTGAAGAGCCCCGCGAGGGCGGCGTTCGCCACGTGCGCTTCGAGATCCGGAGCCGGCATCGTGCGGAAGGGGATGCGCTCGTAGGCCTGCACGATGTCTTCGTAGATGCGATACAGCCCCACGCTTCGCATGCCGCGCTCGGCGATCGGTACGAAGCGGGCCCGCAGCGCCTGTTCGGTGTGCACGCGGAAGTAGTTCGTGGCCGCATCGCGTTCGCCATTGAGAATCGCGAAGGCGTCGGCGATCGACATCGACGTGATCGCCGAGGCGAAGACGGGCACCGCCTCGGCCGCGGCGGCTTCGGCGGCGCGATTCATCGCGTGCTCGAGATCGTCGACGGGCTTTCCCAGGCCGAGCCCGCGAAGGGCGCTCGCCACCTCGTCGAACTCCCGGGGCAGGGCGAGGCGCAGCAGCGGATCGTTCGAGAAACCGCCGGGCGTCGAGAGCGCGTTCGATGCGCGTTCTGTCCCCACGCGCAGGGCTTCGCGCAGGCCGGAGGCGACGGTCTGTTCGTCGATTACGCCCCCCGGAAAGCCGGGCAGGGGCAACTGCAGGCCCCCCAACTCGGCGCAGCCGAGTGAAAACCCGAGCAGGGTGGCGAGCGCGAGGCCGACGCGCACGCGTCGCTTGAAACGCAAGTGCGAGATCATCGTGCCCCCGGACCGAAGCGCGCCCGGAAGTCGTCGAGCATCAGGTCGAAGTGGTCCTCCGCCATGAATTCGGCGTCGGAGAGGTCGGGTTGTTCGTGCTCGCGGTACCACGCGGCGTATTGCCCGACCTCCGGTGCGATCTTCCGGTAGTGGCTCGACCGCGTTCGCACCGAGATGCGTGGGGGTTCCGTCGCGAAGTCGAATTCGAGGATGCGATACCAGCCGTCGCCGATCTCGGCGGGGCGTCCCCGAAACCGGCCGGGCGGTTGCCCCGCGTCGATCCCCACCTGCCCGCGATCCTGATAGTCGGCCAGCAGTTGATGCACCCCGTGGCCGAAGCGGTTCTCGTCGAAGCGCCGGCTCTGTCCGTGATGGTGCCCGCAGAGCACGAGGAAGATCTGGTCGTGCTCGGCGATGAACTTCTGGAAGACCTGCTCCGCCGTGTTGTGGTATTCGGGATCGACGGTCGGAAGATCGACGATTGGGTTGGCGCGTCGCCTCCCCCGGGCGTCGAGGTAGTCGTGGGTCGTCACGATCGTGGGCCAGCCCTCGTGGTCGGCGACCACCTCGGCCGCCCAGGCGAGCACCTCGTCTGAGGCCGCCATCTCGAGGGCCATGTGGAGAAAGCGATAGCCCGCGCCCTCGAAGACCTGTGCACTGCTCGAGCCCCCGTTGTGACTCGCCACGTACCACGACTTGCCGCGAAAGAAGTCGGAGTCCTCGCCGAAGGCCGAGCGGAAGTTGTCGAGGCCGCCGACGTGCATGACCCCGAGATCCTCGGCGGTCATCGTGATCTCGCTCGGGTCCTTGGCGAGATTCGGCGGGTAGCCCGCGACACTCCACGCGGCATCGTAGTCGTGGTTGCCGGGCGCCACGCCGAAGCGAACTCCCGCCTCGGCCAGGATGCGATAGCCCTCGATCGCCTTCGGCACTTCGTACTCGAGGGCCTTCGGGGTCGGGGCGAGTTCCGATTCGAAGTACCGATTCGGGATGCGACCGATCCCGCGCGCTTCGTGTTCGGCATCGATCGGCAGGCTCTGGTGCTGCCAGACGTCCCCCACGGAAGCCACGAAGGCGAGACCCTCGAGGCCAGCGACCTCGCGCATCTGTTCGAGGAAGAGCTCGCTCGCGTCCAGGGCGAAGCCCTCGGCCCGTTGATGGCTGTAATCGACGTAGTTCTGGGTGTCGGGAATCACCGCCACGCGGAACTGCAGCGGCACCCGCTCGCTCTCGAAGAGCGAAGCACCCGGCCAGGCGTCACAGCCGAGCCACGTGATGGCGGCCAGCGCAACCGCGCAGACCTTCCACGTCTTCCGGGCGAGGGACCGCGCGCGGCGCGGACCCGCTCCCTCGTTCTTCACCGACAACTCTCCCACCGACCCCACCTCCTCACCGGCCCATCCAAGGGCGGGACGTTCGCAAACGAAGCCGCAGTGCGCCCGTGCCCAAGGTGACTACGGCGTGACCCGACTCACCGGCTCCTCGTAAGTGCCGAAGAGCTTGTCGTAGAACATCGAGAGCGTGGCGTAGTTCCCATGATCCATGTCGACGTGGTGTGCGGCGTGCACCCCGGTGATGTAGTCGAGGGTCTTGAATGGGAAGTAGGGCAGGTTCACGTAGGTGTGATTGATGGTGTTGAGCTGGGTGAAGAGCAGGGTGGCCACCGCCATCGAAAACGCGTTCATCGGCCCGCCCGTCGCGAAGCCCACCAGCGGAATCGTGAACAGGAAGAGGCACAGCCCGATCGTCGTCTCGAGGGGATGCACGTAGTGGGCATCCATGTGGGTGGGGGTACGGGCCTGGTGGTGGAGTGCGTGGACCTTCCGCAGCAGCTTGCCGTGGAACAGGAAGCGGTGTGTCAGGTAGTAGAAGAAGTCGAAGACGAAGAGCACCACGATCACGTCGACGACGTGGCGCCAGAAGGGCCGCGGCGTCAGGTCGATGCAGAAGGGCAGCACGAGGAAGAGGAAGGCGATGTTCGTCCACTTCCCCGCCTGGGTGTTCACGCGCACCGCCTGGCGGAAGCGCTTCTTCGCCATCTTCTGCTCGTCGGCCTGGCGGTTGAGTTCTCGCATGCGCGCGAGTTCGGGAATCATGAACGCGAGCTTCTGGCCCGCGACAGTCAGGCTGACGAGGGTCGCGAGATAGACGAGGGCGGCAATCCAGTCGTAGGTCATGACGCCGTCGTTTTACCGGACCCGCCTGGGGGATGCGACTCGCACTCTCGTCGCGGGCTTGGGCGTGGGCGTGGGCAGAGTCAAGACGCGAGCGCCCCGTTCCTGGGATCGAGCGCGTCCACGAGATAGCTTCCTCGACGCCCACCCCGAGCCAACCACCACCAACGGAGCCCCATTCCATGTCCGAATCCGACACCCACCGCCACCTCCGGATCGCCATCGTCGGCGCCGGGCCGGGGGGCCTGTGTATGGCGGCACGCCTCGAGCAGTCGGGTTTCCACGACATCGTGATCCTCGAGAAGGCGAGCGGGGTGGGAGGAACCTGGTTCCACAACCGCTACCCGGGCTGCGCCTGCGACATTCCCTCCTACCTGTACTCGCTCTCGATGGAGATCAAGCGCGACTGGACCCGCCCCTACGCGACCCAGCCCGAGATCCGCGCCTACTTCGAAGACTTCGCGAAGAAGTACGACCTGCTTCGGCTGTGTCACTTCGACGACGGGGTCGAGCGCGCTTCCTTCGACGAGGGCGAGGCGAAGTGGACCCTCGAGACCGAGTCGGGGAAGCGCTACGAGGCCGACGTCGTGATCGGTGCGATCGGCATGTTCAACGACCTGGTCGAACCCGAGATCGCGGGGCTCGAGACCTTTGCCGGCACGCGCTTCCACTCGGCGCGCTGGAACTGGGATCACGATCTTTCGGGCGAACGCGTCGGCGTCATCGGCAGCGCCGCCAGTGCCGTGCAATTCGTCCCCGAGATCGTGAAGACCGCAGGCCAGGTCCATCTCTTCCAGCGCACGGCCAACTGGGTGCTCCCGAAGCTCGACACGCCCTTCACCGAGGAAGAGCTCGATGCCTTCGCAAACCAACCCGGGCTCGCCGAGGCCACCCGCCAGCAGCTCTTCGACGACATCGATCCCCACATCACCTTCGACGATCCCGCGCGCGTCGCCGAGTTCGAGAGCTACGGGCGCGCCGCGATCGACATAGTTGAGGATCCGGAGGTGCGGGAAGAGCTGCAACCCCGGCATCCCTATGGCGCGAAGCGCCCGCTGCTCTCGAACGAGTACTACCCGGCCTTCAATCGACCGAACCTCGAACTCGTGACCGAGGCGATCGACCACATCGAAGCCGACGCGGTCGTCACCGTCGACGGCCGGCGCCGCGAAGTCGACACGCTGATCCTCGCCACCGGCTTCGCGACCACGAAGTACCTCTCGGCGATCGAGGTGGTGGGGCGCGGCGGACGTTCCCTCGACGAAGCCTGGAGCGAGGGCGCGACCGCCTACCTCGGCATCACCACCTCGGGCTTTCCCAACCTCTTCATGCTCTACGGCCCCAACACCAACAACGGCTCGATCCTCAGCATGATCGAGGCCCAGGTGGAATACGCCCTGCGCCAGATCCAACGCATCGACGAAGAGGGGCTGCGCTTCATCGACGTGCGACCCGACGTCATGGCGTCCTACAACGATGAGATCCAGCAGGCGATCGGGAAGGTGGCCCCGTGGAATGCGGGGGCGCGCAACTACTACAGCGTCGAGTCGGGGCGGGTCGTCACCCAGTGGCCCCACTCGATGAGCGAGTATCGGCGCCGCACCGAGAAGGAAGACGCGGACGCCTACGAGGTTTCGGCCCGCTAGCCGTCGGCGCGTCGGAAGCGCGGAATCGTCAGATCGTCGCTCATGTCTTCCCACGCGACCTCGACCGGGAGCCCGATCGCGACCTCTTCGGGTGCGATGTCGACGAGGTTCGAGATCATGCGAACGCCTGGCGCCCCCTCGAGTTCGATCACCGCGATGACGAAGGGCACCTGCTGATCCATCGCGATCGGTCGATGCACGATGGTGTAGGTGTAGACCTCACCGCGACCACTCAGCTGGGTGAGATGCAGGTCGAAGCTCTGGCATTCGCCACACACGGGGGCCGGAGGCAGGCGCATGTGCCCGCACGCGTCGCAGCGCTGCACCGTGAGTTCGTGTCGCGACGCCGCCTCCCACCAGGGAAGCGTCTCCTTGTCTGACAGGGGTTGCGGCATGCCGTCGGGAAACCAGCGCGTCGTACCGGCCACTACGACCTCCCCAGGATGAGGGCGCTCGAAGGCGTGCACGCGGCGCTCGTCACCAGACAGACTTCTGCGCCATCGACGGGGCTCGTCGACTCCCCACGCAGGGAACGCACGCCTTCGACCACGTGGTTGAGCCCGTGGATGTAGGCCTCGGAGAGACTGCCGCCGTGGGTGTTCGTGGGCAGCGAGCCTCCCTTCCACGAAAGTGCGCCGCTCTCGATGAATGGGCCCCCCTCGCCGCGTTCGCAGAAGCCGTAGTCCTCGATCTGCAGCAGGACGCAGCCCGTGAAATGATCGTAGATCTGGGCGACGTCGATGTCCTTCGGGCCGACGCCGGCCTTCGCGTAGAGCCGCTTCGCCAGCGCTTCACACGCGCCCGTCGCGTAGATCTCGTCGGCCACGCTGGCATTCGAGAAGGGGCCGAAGGCGTAGCCCTTCGGCGTGCCCTGGGCCGAGGCAAGGACGCTGACCGGGGGCTTCGCGAGATCGCGCGCACGTTCTTCCGTGGTGACCACCACCGCGCAGGCGCCGTCGCTCTCGAGGCAGCAATCGAACAAGCGATGCGGGTCGGCGATCATCGGCGAGTTCTGATGATCTTCCAGGGTGAGTGGTCGATCGCCCATCACGGCGCGGGGGTTGCGGCTCGCGTGTTCGCGGAAGGTGACGGCGATGTGTCCGAGTTGCTCGCTGGTCGTGCCGTAGAGATGCATGTGACGCCGGGTGGGAAGAGCAAAGCCGGCGGCCGCGTTGAGCAGACCGTAGGGCATCGTGAAGCCCAGGGACGCCAACATCGGGTTCGCCGCCTGCTGCACCGTGGGCGGTGGGCTTTCTGCCGTCGGGTTCTCGCGAGGCGGCCCCCCCTGGCCGAAGCGGAAGTACTGCCCCTGACAGAGCGAGCGATACGCGACGACGACTTCGGCCTGTCCGGTCTCGACCGCCATCACCGCGTTGGCCACCGCCGCACAAGCACCAGCGCCGCCCGGCATCCAGACCATGTTGGAGAAGCGAAGCTCCGGGATGCCGAGTTCGGCCGCCAGGAAGATGCCCTCGTTGCGGTCTTCGGCGAAGGACGTCATTCCGTCGACGTCCTGGATCGAAAGCCCCGCGTCTTCGACCGCACGCAGGATCGCCTGGTGGGCGAGGGCCTTCTCGGTCACGTCGCCGATGCGCCCCCACTTCGCGTAGGCGCTCTCGCCCACGCCGACGAGCTGCGCCTTCCCACGACCCTGCGTCATCGATCGCCGCCCACGATCTCGCCGAGCTCGGGCCCGATCCGCTCGGCCACCTTGCCGATCACTTCGTGGTCGAAGTCGTAGAGCTCGAGGGCGTTCCCGCCGAGCATGGCCCGCGCTTCATCCTCTGGATAACCGGCGAAGGTCGTCTTCAGGTGCTCCATCGTGTTCGGCCAGGTGCCCTCGATGTGGGGATAGTCGCTGCCCCACATGATGCGATCGACGCCGATCTCGTGGCGATGCGCGCCTTCGTGCTCGGGCAGGAACGACGCGCCGATGTAGCACTGGCGTTTGAAGTAGCCCGAGGGGCCGTGCGAGAGGTTCTCGTGGAAGTGCTTGAAGAAGGGCAGCCCCGCCTTGAACTCGAGCACCCGCAGGCGCTCGATGATCCACTGCGTCCCCACCTCGGTCATCACCAGCTTCAGATTCGGATGCCGTTCGAACGCGCCGGACCAGACGAGGGCGGTGAAGATCCGCTGCGCCCACATGTCCACTTCGCTGATGTACATCGCCGTGGCGCTGGGCACGTCGCCGTAGTCGGGCGACCAACCCGAGTGCATCTGCAGCGGCATGCCGACGTCGGCGCAGGTCGCCCACAGAGGCTCGTAGCGGGGGTGGTGATAGAAGGGATGGTCACCGGTGCTGGTCGGCAGCAGTACGCCCCCGAAGAGTCCCGCCTTGCGTGCCTCGCGCACTTCGCGACAGGTGACGTCGATGTCGTCGAGGTTGATCAACGCCACGCCGGCGTGGCGGCCCGGGTCGCGATTACAGAAATCCGCGAGCCAGCGGTTGTAGGCCCGATTGCCCTCGAGGTTCTGCTCGGGATCGATCGGGGTGCGGTACTGCATGAGCCCCGCACCGAACGGCGCCATCTGGGGAAAGACCACCTCGCCCGCGGAACCGTCGTCGTCGAGTTCCTTGAGGCGAACGTCCATGTCCCACTCGCCCGCGCGCGGGGAGAAGGGGCTGCTGCCGTCGTTCAACAGCGCCAGCAACTTCGCGTCCTCGATGTTGTCCGTGGTCTTGGCGTAGTGGTGGAAGTGGGCCGTGCCTCCCGACTTCTCGGTGTAGTCGTCCACCGCCTCTTGATCGAAAAAGGTGCCGGTGCGGGCGATCATCTCCTTCACGTAGGCGACCCACCACTTCTGCGCGTCCGCGCGCATCTTCTGCGGCAGGTAATCGCTGTACTCGCTCGGCAGGGTCCCGGCGTGACAGTCGGAGCTGATGATCGTGACCTTCGCGTCGGAGTTGGCGTCGGATGGGGTCGAACTCGCCACGGACTGGCCTCCTGATCCTGCGGTGCGGTCTCGACCGCACTCGCGACGCCGAAGGGAAGCACTCACAAACCCACGGGAAAACTCGCTTTTCCTACGGCGTCCCGCGACGCGTCGACGCGAGGGCCGCCGCCCGCTCGCGATGCTGCGCTGCGCGCTCGGTCTCGCCCCGTTCCTGGAACGACACGGCGAGCAGCTCATGGATCCGCACGACGTTCGCCGTGTAGCGGGTGTCGTCATCCCACAGGTAGGCGCCGTCGAGGGCGGGCCAGTAGGTCGCCATCAGCAGGACGGCGATCAACAGTCCGCAGGCGAACGCGTGGGGTCTTTCTTCGCTCGGGTTCACGTGCGGCATGGCTTGGCGCGCTCTCGCGTTCGGCCGCGCCTTCTCACAACCGTTGTGCGCCCGGCCGGGGGCATCCCCTCCTTGGGTGGGCCCGAGGGAGATCCGATGGAGTAGACCTCGACCCGTGCAACGCGCTGGCAGGAAAGAACCCTTGGAACCCGACGCACCGCCACACCGACTCGACAACTGGATCGTGAGAGAAGTGAAGCGCGGCCAGGTGCAGCTCCCGGCCTTTCCCACCATGGCCACGCGCCTGATCGACGCCCTCGAACAACCCGAAGTCGAAACCGAGACGGTCCGCGACATCATCGCCCAGGACCCCGCGATCACGGCCCAGGTGATCCGCGCCTCGAACGCGGCCATCTACGGCGCGACGTGCCCGGTCGAAGATCTGCATCACGCGATCATGCGGATCGGCTTCCGCGAAACGGCGGCGGTCGCGATGCTCGCCGCGAGTCGTGCGCTCTTCACCCTCGAAGATCGTGCCGAAGTCGCCTGCTACCCGACGCTGTGGCCTGCGCTCTGGCAGAACGCCCTGGTCTCGGCCTTCGGGGCCAAGCTCGTGGCGAAGCAGTGCAAACTCGGGGATCCAACTCGCGTCTTCATGGCGGCGTTGTTTCACGACATCGGCTCGCTGCTCATCCTGAAGATCGTCTCGGCCGGTCTGGTGCGGGGGCGGCTGCGCGACAAACCCGAACCCGAGGAACTCGCCGCCTGCTTCGAACGCCTGCACTGCCACCTCGGTGCCGAGTATCTCGAGACCAACCACATGCCCGCCCACACCCTCGACGTGGCCCTGCGACATCATCACGTCGATCTGCCGTTCGCCCACGACACGATCGCCCTGCACATCGTTCGTCTGGCCGACGGTCTGTGCCACGCGATCGGAACGGCGCCCTTCGCCAGCTTCGAGATCGGCCCACTCGCGCGCGAGAGTGCGACGATCCTGGGGATCGACGATGTCGCCCTCGAGACCTACGTGCTGCAGTTCGAAGCCCTGCGCGAGCAGGTCGGCGGCCTGGTGGATTCCCCCGCCCACACCTGAGGCCACGACTTCAGGGAAGTGCGGCGGGCGGTGCCAGCGCACGTCCATCGGACGACGCCGCGCGCGCTCGCGGCACTTCGAGTGTGCGGGGCGTTTCGCCTGGGGATGATACGGCGCGAATGCGCAGGAGTGCCGAGCGATCGAAACGCGCGACCTCTTCGACCGAGACATCGTCATCGGCTCGCAGGCCCTCGAGGATCTCCCCCGACTCCTCGTGTCGCGTCGACACGAAGTAGAGATCGCGCCCGGGTTCGGGATCACGCCAGGCAAAGGCCTCCGGGTCTTCGACGCCGAGGGCGCGCAGATAGAAGAGTATCGGCGGGACCACCACCGTGTGTCCCCGAAAGGCATCTCCCGCCTCGAGGTTCGCGAGCAGGCGCTCTGCCATCTCCGGCGCCTCGACGTAGCCCACGTACCAGCGCGGTTTGTCGAGGGCGTCCGAGGTCACGAAGCTCCAGGTGTTCGCGAGCACGAGCAGCGTACCCAGCGCAACCACAATCGCCCGCGGCGTACGCGGCGCGCGGATCTGGATGGTGGCTTCGAGCCAGAGCAACCAACCCGAAAAACCCAGGCCGATCGCCACGGGCATCGAGAAGAGGAAGATCCACGAGGGTGGCACAGCGCGCGTGACTGCGAGCACGAGGGCCAGCCCACTTGCGAGCGCGAACAGCAGTCGGCGATGGGCCGCGCTCTCGGGCACCGGAGCGAAACAGCCCACGATGAAACCCAGGGAGAGCAACGCGGGCAGGAAGGGCGCCAACCCGAAGGTCCAATCCTTCCAGACGTAGACGAGGATGTCCCCGACCTGCGAGAGCAACGACGTGGGGTTCGACGGGCGATTCGAGACGACCGTTTCGTTGACCACCACCTCACCGAATCCGGTCACGACGAACGCGGGGGCGTAGAGCAGGGCGACGAGCCCGGCGATCGCCAGACCCGACCCGACGAAGCAAATCGCAAACGTCCTTCGGTCACTCCCGTCGAGAGATCGCCACGCCTCGACCGCGAGCCAGATGCCCAGCATCGCGAATGGGTAGGCCATCACGGGAACCGTCCAGAAGCCGATCACCGAGAGCGCGACGAAGAGCACCCAGCGAGCCGGAGTGCCCCCGCGCACGAGCCCCTTCGCAAGGGCGAGCAATGCGACAAAGAGCAGCGCCACGGTGGTGTAGCCGCGACCGTTGGTGCCGAAGTCGATCGCGTAGGGAGAGCAGGCGACCATGGCTGCCGTGAGCAGGCCGATCGAGCGCCCGAGATGCAGCCGCATGCAGAGGTAGCTCGCCGGGATCAGCGCAATCCCGGCGAGATAGGCCGGCATGCGAAGACACGTGAGATCCGCCGCGCCGGTCGCGCAGCTTCCCTTTGCGAGCAGCGAGTAGAAGATGTGGTTGTTCGTCGTATAGCGGCCGAGCACGTAGTACCAGGGCTTCGTCACGTAGGTCATGAAGGTCTGGGCTTCGTCGGTCCGCGCCGACTGGTCGATCCATCCCCAGGCGAAGGCCGCATAGAAGAGGCAGAAGAGGGCCAACAGGATCGCGTGGGCCCGGTCACGCGAGACGAACTCGACGAGGGCGATGCGTCTCGCGCGGAGTTCGGAGCCCAGCCCCCGGGTCACTGCGAGCGCGAAGTCTTCGAGACTTCGCCGTGCCAGCGCGGTTCCGATCGCGACCGACGCCGACGCGATCGCGAAGAACACGGCGCGCAGCTGCAGCGCCTCGATGCGCGAACGGGAGAACTGCTCGGCGCTGCCGTCGGGCGCGAGGCGGTCGACCCGAGCCTGCAGGAAGGCGATGTCTGCCAAGAAGAAGCCGATCGCGAATAGGGCCAACAGCGACGCGATCGCGATCACGCCGAGTGCGATCCCTCGCACCCACCGGCGATCTTCGTTCGCGCCCGACGAAGTCGTCATCTGCGCAGCGCCCCGACCAGCCGCTCGGCGAGCAGGACCGTCGCGAAGGTGACCCCGGAGTAGAAGAGGTGGAGCTGATGGAACAACCATCCCCCCACTGCGAAACCGGGCCCGCGCCGCCTCGCGAAGAAGCGAAAGAGCCCCGCGTTGAGCCCGACCGAAGCGGCGATCACCCCCGCGGACAGCACCGCCCAGCCCCAGGCACCCGAGAGCAGCGCGAAGGGAAGCACGACGACCGAGAGCAGGGCCAGGGGCGAGAGCGCCACCGCGAGGCGCTGGCTCTGACGCAGATTCAGGTCGTCCGGCATGCGACGCGTCCGAGCGACGAGCTGCGCCCAGGGAATGCAGCGATCGAAGAGGTCCGTTCGGATCACACCCGGAAGTGTCCAGCGCTTGAGGTGCGTGACCTGCAGCGCCGGATCCAGCCGGGTGCGCCCCCGCGGTTGCAGGCGCGTCGCCAGTTCGATGTCTTCGATCGCCGGGCGCGGATAGCGATCTGCGTCGAAGCCCCCCACCTCGAGGAAGACTTCGCGCCGCACCGCACCGCAACCGGCCCAGAAGGTTCCGGGTTCGCGCTGCGCCTGTTGGTGGGTGTAGTGATGGCGCAGGTTCATGTACTGCGACGCGAAGTTCGCTTCGGGTGGCGAGTCGTCGTAGGAACCGGTCAACGAAACGAGCTCGGGATCCTCGTCGAAGGCCCGCGCTACACGCTCGACGGTGTCGGGGCGTGGCGCACAGTCGGCGTCCAGAAAGAACAAGACCTCGGCGTTCGCGCGCGCTGCACCGAGGTTGCGAGCTGCTGCAGGACCCTGTCGGGCCGGAAAACACCCAACGTCGTCCGCCAGCTCGCGCGCGATCGCACCGGTGTCGTCACTCGAACCCGCGTCGATGACGATCAGCTTCACACGCTCGCGCAGTGCGCGCAGGGCGGCTTCATTCCTGCGCAGGTGCGCTGCAGCGTTGTAGGCCGGAACGATCACGGCGATCGAGGGCGCCCCGGTTTCGACGTGACTCATGGGCTTCCAGGCCTGCTGCACGGAAATCGTTCAAACAATGTTTCTGCCTTCAACGTCGGGACGTTATCATGCTCCCTCCATTGTGGTCGGACGCGCCGGGAAAGTGACGCTGCAAGCGGTCGGGCCGATTGCGATGGCGAGTGTGCGACCCACTACGCCTTTGTCTCGAGCGCAGGCCGATGCCCCCCACTTCCCCAAAGAGCGACTCCGCCGTTCCCACGGCGGCGCCCGAACTCGTGATCCTCGGCGCGGGGCCCGCCGGTCTCACTGCGGCGTGGGAAGCCATGCAGCAGGGCATCCCCGCCGTCGTGTTCGAACGCGATGACTGCGTCGGTGGCATCTCCCGCACCGTCGAACACAACGGTTATCACTTCGACATCGGGGGCCATCGCTTCTTCACGAAGGTCGAAGAGGTCGCAGCACTCTGGCAGGAGATCCTCGGCCCGGACATGCTCGTGCGGCCACGCCTGTCGCGCATCTTCTACGACGGAAAGATGTTCGACTACCCGATCCGGCCCCTGAACGCGCTGCTCGGCCTGGGCCCGATCGAAGCCGTCCGCGTCGGTCTGAGCTTCCTGCGCGCCCAGCTCTTCCCGGTCCGCGAGGAGCGAAGCTTCGAACACTGGGTGAGCAATCGCTTCGGCCAGCGGCTGTTCGAGATCTTCTTCAAGACCTACACCGAGAAGGTCTGGGGCATGGATTGCAGCGAGATCCGCGCCGACTGGGCCGCCCAGCGGATCAAGGATCTCGACCTCGCCAAGACCCTGCGCCACGCGTTGATCGGTCGCTTCGCGAATGGCGGAGCGGTGGCGACGAGCCTGATCGAGGAGTTCCACTATCCGCGGCGGGGACCCGGCATGTTGTGGGAACGCTGCCGCGACATCCTCTCCGAGAAGGGGATCGAAACCCGCCTCGAGAGTGAAGTCGTCGCGATCCATCGCGAAGGGCAACGGGTGCGAAGCGTCGAGCTCCGTCCCCCGACGACGGGCGACGACGGCCCCGGCTCCTCGTTCATCGCCGAGGCCGAACACTTCGTGTCGAGTCTTGCCCTGCGCGACCTGCTCGAGCGGATGCAGCCGGCTCCGCCCGACGAAGTCCTCGACGCGGCGCGCAGCCTGAAGTACCGCGACTTTCTCACGGTGGCGCTTGCCGTCGACGCCCCCGATCTTTTTCCCGACAACTGGATCTACATCCACGCCCCCGACGTCCGGGTCGGCCGCATCCAGAACTTCGGCAACTGGAGCCCGGAGATGCTCCCGAATGCCGAGACGAGTTCACTCGGCCTCGAGTACTTCGTTCAGGAAGGCGACGAACTGTGGTCGATGGAAGACGCAAAGTTGATCGATCTCGCGGCCGGGGAATGCGAACACCTCGGCTTCATCCGGCGCGAGCAGGTGGTCGACGGGGCCGTCGTTCGCATGCCGAAGGCCTATCCCGTCTACGATGCCGTCTACCGCGAAGCGCTCGACACGGTACGGGCCTGGCTCGACGGCTTCGAAAACCTCACCTGCATCGGGCGCAACGGTCAACACCGCTACAACAACCAGGACCATTCGATGGTCACCGCACTGCGCGCGGTGCGAAACCTGCGCGGTGCCGCTCTCGACATCTGGGACGTAAACGTCGAGGACGACTATCACGAAGAAGTGAACGCGGCCCAGGCTGCGGCTGAAGCGGCAGGCGTGGTCGGCGACCGACTCGTACCCCAGCGCGTCGAAGCCGAACTCGGCGAAGAACTGATCCGATCGGTCTTCGCACGCTACGTCCCCCACGCTCTCGGCGTCGCGGTCGGGGTCCTCGCGGCACTCGGCCTCTTCATCGCGACCAGCACCCTGCTGATCGCCGGCGGGGAGCCGATGGGGCCGACGCTGTCGCTCCTCGGCATCGTGCTCTTCGGCTTCGAGGTGAGCTGGCCCGGCATGGTGGTGGGCGTCTGCGAGGCGGGCCTGCTCGGCTACGCCTTCGGGCAGGTGCTGGCGCGCACGATCAATCGCGTCGTGGCCTGGCAGGAGCGATTGTTCCGCAACCGCATCGAGCTCGTGCGCGCGAGCGCGCTCGCGGAGTGAGGGCCGGTCGATGGAAGAGAGCGAGAACATGACGACGTCGACGCACAGCACCGCGAGTCACGAAGTCGATGAAACGGAACTTCTCGTCGTGGCGGTCGCGCGCCTGCGCGCGTCGGTGATGGCCACCACCTTCGGACTCGCGGGAGGTGTCGGGCTCTTCCTGGCAACGGCCTGGCTCGTGATCCTCGGCGGTGAAGTCGTGGGGCCACACCTCGGTCTGCTCAACAACTACTTCCCGGGCTACTCGGTCACCTGGCCGGGTGCCTTCGTCGGGCTGTTCTACGGAACGCTGGTCGGCGCTGCGGCGGGGTGGATCCTCGCCTTCACCTACAACCGCATCGCGGATCGACCTGGCTCGGGGGCACGTTGAGAACGACATGACCGACGCGCCGAACACAACTGCCGCTCCGATCGTCACGGTCGTGATCCCGACCTTCGATCGCCCGGCCGCCCTCGAGCGCTGCCTGGAGGCGTTGTGCCAGCAGACCCTGCCCGGTGAACGCTTCGAAGTGATCGTGGTGGACGACGGCAGCACGCCGCCGGCGAACGAGGTCACCCAGCGCTTCGAGTCTCGACTCTCGCTCACGACCCTGCGTCAACGCAACCGCGGCCCTGCCGTGGCGCGGAACGCGGGGGCCGAGCATGCGCGCGGACGGTTCGTGGCGTTCACGGACGACGATTGTGCCCCCGACACGGCGTGGCTCGAGGTGTTGCTGGAAGCGGCGCAGGCCCACCCCGGCACGGCCTTCGGCGGACACACGCGCAACGCCCTCGAGCGCAATCTCTTCTCGACGGCGAGCCAGACCCTCGTCGACTTCCTGTACGGGTATTTCAATCGCACGGCGGACGACACACGCTCGAGCGTGCGCGAGCCGCTGTTCACTTCGAACAACCTCCTGCTCCCTGTCGATCGCTTCCATCAGGTCGGCGGTTTTCCCGAGAACTTCCCCGACGCCGCCGCGGAAGACCGCGAGCTCTGCGCGCGCTGGCAGCATGCGGGCTTCGAGATGCGATTGACCAGCGAGGCGAGGATCGATCACCACCACGAACTCCATCTCGCGAGCTTCGTGCGACAGCACTTCGCCTACGGGCGCGGCGCCTTTCGCTTCCAGCGCATGCGAAGGCTGCGAGGCGACCCCCACCACCTCGAACCCCTGCGTTTCTATCGGGATCTCGTGATCTATCCCCTGGGCCGCATGCCACTCGGACGCTCGCTCGTCGTGACCGCGCTGCTCTGCGTGGCCCAGGTGGCGAACGCCGCGGGCTTCTTCTGGCAGCGAACGGTGCAGGCGGAGGAAGCCCCATGAACGAAGCCCCCCGCGTCACCATCGTGGTCGTGCCGCGCGAACAATTCAGCGTGGCAAGGCGAAGCCTCGAGTCGATCTTCGAGCACACGAAGCTGCCGCACGAGCTGCTCTACATCGATGGACCGTCACCCGAACCCCTGCGCAGCTGGCTCGATGCGGAAGCGCAGCAGCGCGGCTTTCACCTGCTTCGTTCGTGCGATCATCTCTCGCCGAATCACGCCCGCAACTGGGCCCTCGAATTCGTCGAGACCCCCTACGTGGTCTTCGTGGACAACGATCTGATCGTGACTCCCGGATGGCTCGAGAGCCTCGTGCGCTGCGCGGACGACACCCGGGCCTGGGCGGTGGGTCCGCTCTATCTCGAAGGTGAACCCGCGGACGGCATCATCCACATGGCCGGGGGGGCGTACGGCTTCGAGGGAAACGCGCCCGAACGTCGCTTCCACACCGAACACATCCTGCAGAAGACACGCCTCGACGAGCTCTCGGCGCGCCTCGAACGCACGGTCTGCGACTTCGTCGAGTTCCACTGCATGCTCTGCCCGACCGAGGTCTTCGAGAAGCTCGGGCCCCTCGACCCCGGCCTGCTCAACTCGCGCGAGCACCTGGATCTCTGCCTCGCGATCGAAGCCGCGGGGGGCCAGGTCGTATTCGAACCGGCCAGCATGGTCACCTACAAGGCACCGCCGCCCCTCGATCGTCAGGACCGCGGGTTCTTCTGGCTGCGCTGGAGTGAGGACTGGACGCGACGCAGCCTCGAACACTTCGTCGCGAAGCACGGGATCGAGAGCCGCTACCTCGAACGCATCACCATTGCGACGGCCCGGCGCGCCATCGCCTTCGACCCCATCGTGGCGCGAGTCCGTTCGATACTCGGGAAGGGCTTCGCCGATCTGCTGCACGACTTCCTGATGCGCGCCGAAGCCGTGACGAATCGCCTGCGCTTCCGCGGCCGAAGTGGCGCCCTTCGCGCGGAGGATCGCGAGCGGGCGCGCGCGTGAGCGAATCCGCGAGCAGAGCGAACCGATGAGAGGCGAAGAAGGCGAAGAGGCCGAGAGCACCGCGTGGGAATCGCGCGCGGTGCGGGGCGGGGCCTATGTGCTCGGCGCCCAGGCGACCCAATTCGCGATCGGCCTCGTCGCCACGATGATCCTGGCGCGATTGCTCACGCCCGCCGACTTCGGCGTCGTGGCGATGGCGGGCATCGTGGTCGGCGCGATGCTCACCTTCAAGGACTTCGGGCTCAGCCTCGCCATCGCCCAACACGACGAACTCGAACACGCCGACCTGTCCCAACTCTTCTGGTGGAGCCTCGGCTACACGACGATATTGGCCGGACTCTGCGCCGCCACGGGTCCCGTGCTCGCATGGTTCTTCGACGAGCCGATCCTGATCGAGGTCACCGCGTGGCTCGCAGGCGGGCTCTGGTTGAGCGGGCTCGTCAACATTCCCCTCGGCTTGTTGCGGAGGCAGCTGCGCTTCGGGTCGATCTCACTGGCCGACGTACTCGCAACGCTTTCGGGGGCCGGTGTCGGGATTGGTCTCGCGATGATGGGATACGGCCTGTGGTCGCTGGTCGCGCAGCAGTTCGTCCACCTCTCGCTGCACGCGCTCCTGATCGGCGGCATTGCGCGCTGGCGACCCGATCGACCGGGGGCCCATCGGGATCGACCGGCCGCGGCTGCGCTCAAGCGCTTCGGAGGCGACACGACGGCCGTGCGTGTCTTCAACGAAGTGGCCGAACAACTCGATCGCGTCCTCGTCGGCAGGCTCGCGGGGGCGGGGGCGCTCGGGCTGTATCAGATGTCCCACCGTTGGTCGACGATGCCCGCCCTGCAGCTCCTGGTTCCACTCAAGGGGGTGGCGGTCGCGAGTTTCAGTCGGCTGCGCCACGACCCCATGCGCTACCGCACTGCGGCACGCGAAGCCTTCACCGCGGTGCTCTCCCTCGTGCTTCCACTGCTCGCCTTCCTCACCGCCGATGCCCACGCCGTGATTCCGACCCTGCTGGGTCGCGCATGGAACGACGCGATCCCGATCTTCCGCATACTCGCCATCGCGGGCTTCCTCGGTTGCGCGAGTCGACTGATGATCTGGATCTACCTCGCCGAGGCCCGCACCACAGAGCGACTTCGCTTCACCCTGGTGGCGCGCCCGTTCTCCATCTTGCTGGTGATCGCCGGGGCGCCGTTCGGCGCGATCGGGATCGCGACGGGATACGCGGTGGGGAAGGGGATCGTTTCCCTGGCGAACGTGTGGCACGCCTGTGCCAACTCGCCGATCACGGTCGGCGACTTCGCCCGTGCGGCGGCTCGACCGGTCGCCGCATCGCTCGCAGCCGCGGCTGTCGTAGTGATCGCGAGCGACGGTCGCAGCGACCTGTTGCGCCTGCTGCTCGATGGCGTGCTCTTCAGCCTGACCTACGTGGTGGGATGGTTGGCGATTCCGGGCGGTCTGTCGCGAGCCCAGCGGTCTCTGACGTGGCTTCGTAGAGGCGGATGAACGCGGCGATCTGATCTTCGGGGGCGAACGCATCGCGCACCCGTTCGGGCCCGCGCTGCGACATCGCGCGCCTGCGTTCGGGATCACCCGCGAGGGAAACGATCGCCGCGCACATCCCCACGGCATCGCGACGTGGAACCACGATGCCGGTCACTCCATCGGCGACGTTCTCCGACAGACCGTCGGCGTCGCTGCAGACGACCGGCACACCCATCGCCTGTGCTTCGAGGACCGCGTTGCAGAACCCCTCGCTCACGGCGGCGTGGAGCATCAGGTCGGCTTCCGCGAGTTCCCTCGCCACACCCGCGCGATCCAGCGGACCGAGCAGGGTCACGTGATCCTCGAGCGCTTCGTCGCGGACGCAGGCCTCGACGGCCGGACGAAACGGCCCGTCGCCCACGATGCGGTACTCGAATTCCACACCGGCCTCACGCGCGAGGCGCAGGGCACGCAGCGCGAACTCATACCCCTTCTTCCAGTGCAGCCGCCCGACCGCCACGATGCGCACTTTCCCATCGCTCGAGCCGCCACGCTGCGAGCGTTGCGATCGATCGAAGCGAGAGAGATCAACGGCTGGAGGAATCAACGCGACGTGCGCGTCAGCAGAGAGTCCACGCCGAACCGCACGGGCGTGAAGATCGCGCCCCAAGAAGTGGAACGCGTCGGCGCAGGCGAACACGTGGGCGATCTCTTCCGGCGCATCGAGCGCGTCGTAGTTCACGTCCCATCCGCGATAGGAGACGATGCAGCGAAAGCCCCGGCCCACCAGCAGTTCGGGTCGCCGCGCCGCTAGGGTGCCGAACTCGAAGTGCGCGATCTCCGGGGAGAGGGCGAGCAGCTTCGCACCGTAGGCCAGTCGACCGATGCGTTCGGAAAGGCCCTGATGCGCGAGATCTCGCCAGAGCGCCAGGAGTGCCCGGGGCGAGCGCCAGCATGCGAGGGCGAGGGCGCCGAGCATCCGCCAGATCAACGCGACGGGGCGTTCGCGCGCGGGCCAGAGATGGATACGGGCGCGTAGAGAGGGATCGGCCGTGAGTTCCGGGAAGAGGCCGAAGTCCTCGCGCTGCTCGCGCTCGGCGATCAACTGCACCTCGACCCCGGCGCGCACCAGCCCCACGAACTTGTCGACCAGAAACGCTTCGGAGCGCTTCGGAAACTCGTGCACCAACATGGCGACGTGAATCGGTGCCATCAATCCGCGCCTCTACACTCGCTGCAGATCGCATTCGCGAGGGCTTCAGGATTGCGTGTCTCGAGCTGAGTCGAGGCGCCCGACGGATCGCGTAGCGAGAGGCCTTCACCGAGTCGGCTCGTCACGACGAGATCGGCACGAGCTTCTTCCCCGGTCCACGAAGACTCGTCCGAGAAGAACGCGGCGTACCGATGCAAGTCGAGATCAGCCACCGTGAACCACGCGCGATCCCGCTCGGGCCCGCGGTCTCGCAGGATCATCCGCACTTCGACACCGCGATCCACGCACATGCGCAGGGCGAGCAGCAGGGTCTCGCAGTCGAGACGCCAGTCGAGTTCTCCTTCGCAGAGCAGGCGCTTCACGTGCGTGGCTCCGCGGTCGAGGGGAGGCTTCCGCGGCGTTGGCCCAGCCACCAGGCGACACTCTCGATCGCCATCAGGCAGGCGAGAAGGCCGCGCCGTAGCGCGCCATAGCCGCACTCCCGCGCGACCCGCCCGACGAGACTCCAACGCTTCGAGGGCGCCGCCGTCCGGGATTCGACCACCTCCCGATACAGCGCCTGGCTCCAGCCGTAGGTGAAGACCTTGCGGTAGTAGGTCGCCAGGCCGTCCATTTCGAGATGCTCGACACGCGCTTCGGGGCAGTACACCACCGAGCCCGCCCCGAAGTGGTCTGCACACCGCCGAACACAGATCACATCGGCTCCCCGCCGCCGCGTCTCGAAGGGGCCGAGCATGGCGAAGACCTCGCGGCGTACGGCCATGTTGTTGGTATGGCCGTAGTAGAGGTTCGTTTCCTCACCGCCTAGGATCATGGCGTCCTTCACGTGCTCGTAGTCGCCGAGGGTCCGCATGGCGAGGGAGCGCCCGTGAAGCAGCGAGCGGCCATTCACGATCTTCACGGCGGTGTCGGCGAAGGGCCGCAACAACTCCGCAAGCCAATCGGGTTCCGCCACGCAATCGGGATCCGTGAAGACCAACCACTCGCCGCGCGCGTGAACGATCCCGCGGTTGCGCGCAGCGTATGCGCCTTGCTCCCACTCGCGCAGCAGGACGACACCCTCGGTCGCCCCGGCGATCTCGGCGCTGGCATCGCGGCTGTTGTTGTCGACCACGATGATCTCGCTCTCGAAGTCGAGGCTCTCCTGTTCCCGCAGCGATGTCAGACAACGCTCGAGGGTCGCCGCCGCGTCGAAGCAGGGCACGATGACCGAAACGATGCGCGACGTCTGTTCTTCGTCCACGCGTCCTCAGTCCCGCCCGAGTTCGAGCGCGAGATTCGACATGCGAATGCCGCGCATGAATTGACGCCCCGGATCCGAGTCACCCATCTGCAGGAAGCAGAACGACACGCCGGTCTCGGGTTCGGCGAAGGCGATCTGCCCACCCATGCCCGGCCAACCGAAGGCCGTCTTCGACTTGCCCCACGTCGTGCCGAAGCCCGCGCCGATCACCACGCCGAGGGTGCGATTGGCGGGGAGCTTCATCACGGGATCGGGCAGGGTACAGCGGATGTTCGTGGTGGCCTCGCGCAGCACTTCGGCGTCGAATACGCCCGCCCGATCGTGTAGTAGCCCCTGGTAGAAACGAGCGAGATCACACGCCCGCATCGCTCCGCCACCTCCGGGTTCGCCGACTTCGATCTTCGCGGCATAGTCGACCGCATTGCGTGTGACTTCGTCCGCCGCATCGGAGATTTGCGCGATGCCGCGTTGTTCTTCGCGCGGGATGCCGAGCACGCGTGGGAGACCAAGGGGCGTCGTCACCCTGCGCTCGATGAAGTCGCGAAAGTCCTCACCGGTGATGCGTTCGATCAGTTCGGCGAGCACCCAGTGGGCGGACCCAAAGTGGTAGTGATACTCGAGACCGGGCTGGTGGATCAGCGACCACTCCGACATCTGCTTCACGCGCCGCGCGGGAACGACTGCGTCTTCGCGTGACATCGGGGCCTCGGGAAAGCCGCTCGTCATCAAGAGCACCTGCTCGACGGTGACGTCCTGCTTCCCGTTCGCGGCGAACTCGGGAATCGTCTCCGCCACCCGCCGCTCGACTTCGAGTCGTCCTTCACCGATCAGCAGCCAAATGCCCGCCGCGACAATAGGTTTCGTCGCCGAGGCCACCCAGAAGCGGGTCTCCTCCGAGGCCGCACCGAAGGCCTCGTGGTACGCGACATCCCCGCCGCACCCCACCGCGACCTGACAGGCGAGGAGACCGCGCTCGATCTCGCGCTCACAGGCTTCGCGAATGCGCGTCGGGTCGATGGCGGGCGGCGGCGAGGTCACGGCGAGACGGTATCCGACTGATACATCCCGCCCCACACGCGGAGAGAGGTGGGTGGACCGGATTCGCATCACGCGCGAGTATCGAGATTCCCTTCGAAACCCCGCGGCCATCGGCGGTCGCGAATCGGCGGGCGTACGTATTGCGCCGCCGCCCACATCCGAACCCCTTCAGGAGACCCCCATGAGCACTTTCTGTGAAGATCGCGTCGCCATCGTGACCGGCGCGGGTCGCGGCATCGGTCGCGAATACGCCCTCATGCTCGCCGAGCACGGCGCCAAGGTCGTGGTCAACGACTTCGGCGGTGCCCGCGACGGAACGGGCGGAGATCTCGGTCCCGCCGACGAGGTCGTGGCCGAGATCAAGGCCGCGGGCGGCGAAGCGGTCGCCAACGGTTGCGATGTGAGCGACTTCGACGCCGCCAAGGAGATGGTGCAACAGGCGATCGACACCTTCGGCCAGCTCGACGTGCTGGTGAACAACGCCGGCATCCTGCGCGATCGAATGCTGGTCAACATGCAGGAGTCGGAGTGGGACGCCGTAATCCAGGTGCACCTCAAGGGCACCTTCGCCCCGGCCCACCACGCCGGCGCCTACTGGCGTGAGCAGAGCAAGGCGGGCAACACGATGGACGCGCGCCTGATCAACACAACGAGCGTGTCCGGCATCTACGGCAACCCCGGGCAGACCAACTACGGTGCCGCCAAGGCGGGCATCGCGGCCTTCACAGTGATCGCCTCGCGCGAACTCGCGCGCTATGGCGTGACGGTGAACTGCATCGCCCCCGGTGCGCTCACGCGCCTCACCGAGGATCTGCAGCCGGGTGAGATCACCGACGAGATACGCCAGGCGCAGAGCCCGCGCTGGATTGCCCCGATCGTGACCTGGCTGGCCAGTCGCGAGTCGAGCGACGTGACGGGACGCGTATTCGAAGCCAACGGTCGCATCCTTGCGGTCGCCGAGGGTTGGCGACGCGGGCCGACGGTCGACAACGTCGACGATCCAACGACGCTTGGCCCCATCGTGCGTAAGATGGTGAGCGATGCGGCGCTCAACACCGGCATGAACGGCGAGCCGCTGGACGGTGGCCTCGGCGGCTGATCCGGGCCTCTTCGCGCGAGCTACGCCGCGCGAATCTCGCTTTCGAGTGACGTCGACGCGGGCGCCTTCGGGCGTCCGCGTTTTCGTAGGTTGCGCAGATCCTCGAGGATCACGTAGCCACTCGGCACGACGAAGAGCGTGATCACCGTCGACATCAGCACACCGAAGGCCAGCGAGCAGGCCATCGGCACCAGGAACTGCGCCTGCACGCTGCGGTTCAACATCAGCGGCGAAAGCCCGACGAAGGTCGTGAGCGAGGTCAGCACGATCGGGCGGAAGCGCCGCGCCGCCGCCTCGATCACGGCCTCCTTCAGCTTCATCCCCTGCTCGGATCGATCGTTGATGGCGTGAACGAGCACCAGGCTCGAGTTCACCACGACGCCCGCCGCCGCGATCACCCCCTGGATGCTCATCATTGCGAGCCCCTTCACCAGGCCGAACTGCTGCAGGAGCAGATGGCCCAGCACCGCGCCCACGAAGGCATAGGGGATCACGCTCATGATCACGAAGGGCTGCACGTAGGAACGGAGCGGGATCGCGAGGAGCGCGTAGATCACGAAGAGCGCGACGAGGAAGAGGGGCGCCAGGCTCGCCATCGATTCGCCCTGTTCGCGCTGTGCGCCTTCGAGCCGCATGGTGACGCGCGGATGATCGCGTTGCACTTCCTGCAGCGGGCCGGACCGCATGTCGGCGAGCACCTGGTTGGCGGTCGTCCGGTCGCGGTCGACATCCGCGGTGACGTTCACCACGCGCCTTCGGTCGGCGCGCCGAATCGAAGAGAAGCCCGTGCCGAGGG
>JANQEL010000210.1 GCA_028278345.1 Myxococcota bacterium | reverse complement strand
TACAGCACAAAAACAGCCAGTTACGGCAGCTTCGGCGCAATCGGAGGTGTCCGCTGGCAAGTCATCCACGAACCGGCGTCGCCACGACGCCCCTCGCGAGACAGGCGAGACTCGAAAGATTGGAGAGACAGACCATGACGACCCAACAAGCGACCCTTCGCCCGACGACGACCCTGCCCGGGACGGCCACGCGCGGCCTTTCCGCCTTCGTGAGCCGCGCTGGAGTGCTGCTCTACGGATCCGCGGTCTACGCGTACTTCTTCGGGCTCTTCCTCTACCTGATCGGGTGGATGTCGAACCTCTTCGTTCCGCTCGGAATCGACACCTCGCCGGTGGGGCAGGGCTTCGGGGCCGTCGCGCTCAACCTGCTTCCGCTCACCGTCTTCGCGGTGCAGCACACCGTGATGGCGCGCCCGGCCTTCAAGCGCTGGTGGACGCAGTTCATCCCCGAGGCGGCCGAGCGGACGACCTTCGTCGCGGCCACCTGCGCGATCCTCACCTGGATGATCCTGCAGTGGCAGAGCCTCCCCGGGGTGGTGTGGCACTTCGACGGTGCTCTCGGCACGGCGCTCTTCGCCACCTCGCTCGCGGGTTGGACCGTGGTGCTGATCTCGACCTTCTTGATCGACCACTTCGAACTCTTCGGCCTGAAGCAGGTGATCTACCACTTCATGGGAAAGCCGATGCCGCAGCCGCAGTTTCGCGAGCGCCTCTTCTACCGCTACGTGCGGCACCCCTTGATGTTGGGTTTCCTGATCGCCTTCTGGGCCACCCCCACCATGACGCTCGGCCATCTGCTCTTCGCGGCCATTGTGACGGGGTACATCCTCGTTGCGCTCATGATCGAGGAGCGCACGCTGGTCGAGCTGCACGGAGACAGCTACGAAGACTATCGGCGTCGCGTGCCGAAGCTCTTCCCCCGGCTGCTTCCGCGCTGAGCACAGGGGCGGCATGATGCCGCACGAACCAGGAGAACCGTAGTGGCGAGACGAGCCCGTCGTTCCAGCCCGACTGGCACCACCGAAGCCCGCGAGAAGGCGACCGAAGCCCTGCTCGATGCCGCAGAGCGGCTGCTCATCGAGGTGGGTTACGCGGGGATCACGACGCGAGCTCTGGCGGAGAAGGCCGGCGTGAACAACGGGCTCGTCCACTACTACTTCGGTTCGATGGAAGAGGTGTTCATCCAGGTGCTCGAGCGCTTCACCGAACGCCTGATCGAACGACAACGGGAGATGTACGCCGCAGACGTGCCGTTCATCGAGAAGTGGCGGACCGCCTGGGAGTTCCAGGAAACCGACCTCGACGATGGGTACAACAAGATCTGGCACGAGCTGCAGGCGATGTCGTGGAACGATCCCGAGATGCGGGGACGCATCGCGCGGGTCGATCACGAGTGGCGCGCGGTGTTGATGGAAGCCTTTACGGCTGCGCTCGAAGACTACGGCGTGGCCGACCGCTTCCCACCCGCCGCCCTGGTCGCTCTCGTCATGACGTTCGCACAGGGGTTCACCCTGGAACGCCTCTCGGACATCCGGGAAGGACATCGCGAGCTCCTCGATTGGATCGACGCCTGGCTCGTCACCCTCGAAGATGCCAAAGCGAACCGTGCCCGGGAACACGACGAATCGTGAAGTGAGTCACGAACAGGAGAGCTGCGATGGCGATCAGCGATTGGCAACCCAGCCCCGACCAGACACGAGCCCGCTATCCCGACCAAGAGGGAAGCGTCGACCAGAACGGCTGCGAGATCTTCTACGAGGTATACGGCGAGGAGCACCGCCCGGGTGATGCCGAGGAGAAGCAGGGAACGCTGCTCTTCGTCCCCGCCTGGTCGGTCGTGCATTCGCGCATGTGGAAGGCGCAGATCGCCTACTTCGCCCGGCGCCACCGTGTCATCGTCTACGACCCGCGCGGCAACGGGAGGAGCGGTCGCCCAACCGAAGTCGAGGCGTACTCGGAGATCGAGAACGCAGCGGACATCGGTGCGGTGATGGACGCGACGTCGACCGCGAGCGCCGCGATCGTCACCTCGTCCCGCGGTTGTCAGCGCAGCCTGCTCTTCGCGAACGACCATCCCGATCGCGTCGAACGTGTCGTCTTCATGAGCTGCGGCACGATGACCGCGCCCGAGCGCGCGAACTACCGCGACTTCATCTGGAGAGTGATGGCGCAGCGCGATGTTTCCGAAGAAACCCTTCCGGCCATCAAGTGGTTCAACCAGGAAGCGTGGCTTCGCGACCCCGAGAACTTCCGCCGCTTCCTCGTGCAGTTCTTCGAGGACTTCTTCGAACCGCACAGCACCAAGCACATCGAAGACGGGCTCGCCTGGGGCCTCGATACGGACCCGCTCAGCCTTTCCCTCGCGCATCTGGGCTGGCAACCCGACGCCAAGGAGGGGCGCGAGCTCGCGGCGAGCATGACGTGTCCCTCCCTCGTGATCCACGGCACCGACGACATCGTCACGCCCTTCGCCGAGGGGCAGGCCCTCGCCGAGTGCCTCGGTGCGCGGCTCGAAACGGTTCACGACTCGGGCCATGGGCCGCAGATGCGCAAGCCCGTCCAAGTGAACCTGGCGATTCGCGAGTTCGTCGAGCCCGACTTCGAACGCAAGCCTCGACGCGTGAAACGCGGAGGCGGCAAGAAGCGCGCGCTCTTCATCTCGTCGCCGATCGGCCTGGGGCACGCCCAGCGCGACGTGGCGATCGCGCGCTCCCTGCGCGAGCAGGTGCCCGATCTCGAGATCGAGTGGCTCGCGCAGCACCCGGTGACGAAGGTGCTCGAAGCCGAAGGGGAGGTGATTCATCCCGCGAGCGCCGCACTGGCCAACGAATCGCATCACATCGAAGCCGAATCGGCCGAGCACGATCTCCACTGCTTCCACGCCATCCGCCGCATGGACGAGATCTCGATCGCGAACTTCATGGTGTTCCACGACATCCTGCGCGAGGGCCAGCACGACCTGGTGGTCGGCGACGAAGCGTGGGAGGTCGACTACTACCTCCACGAAAATTCCGGCGAGAAGCGCGCTCCCTATGTCTGGCTCACGGACTTCGTGGGCTTCCTGCCGATGGAAGACGGTGGGGATCACGAGGTCTTCCTCACGGCGGACTACAACGCCGAGATGATCGAGCACATCGCCGAGCATCCCGACGTGCGCGATCGCGCGATCTTCGTGGGCAACGCCGACGACATCGTGCCCGAACGCTTCGGTGCGGACCTGCCCGTGATTCGCGAGTGGACCGAGCAGAACTACGACTTCTCGGGTTACGTGACCGGCTTCGACCCCGCGACGCTGCCGGGGCGCGATGAACTGCGAAACGACCTCGGCTATCGCGAAGACGAGAAGGTCTGCATCGTGAGCGTCGGCGGCAGTGGTGTCGGGCGCAGCCTGCTCGAAAAGGTGATCGCCGCCCACCCGTACGCATGCGAGAAGGATCCCGCGTTGCGGACGATCGTCGTGGCGGGACCGCGAATCGACCCGGCGACCCTGCCCACCCACGATCGGCTCGAAGTCGTGCCCTACGTCCACAACCTCTATCGCCACCTCGCGGCCTGTGATCTCGCGGTGGTGCAGGGCGGGCTCACGACCTCGATGGAGCTCGCGGCGAACCGGCGGCCCTTCCTCTACTTCCCGCTGAAACACCACTTCGAGCAGAACTTCCACGTTCGACATCGCCTCGAGAACTACCGCGCCGGTCGCTGTATGGACTACGACGCGGTCGCGCCCGAGAGCCTGGGCGAGGCGATGGCCAACGAGCTCGCGCGCCCCGTGGACTACCGCCCTGTCGAAACCGACGGGGCGAGCCGGGCGGCGAAGTTGATCAGCGAATTGCTCTGAACGCGACGCGCCCTCGAGGAAACACGACCGAGATGGAACGGATTCGCCTCGCCGTCCAGGCGGACGACTTTGGAATGTGCCAGGCCATCAACCGCGGTGTGGTGGAGGCCTTTCGCCATGGGATCCTCACCCAGGCGGTGTTGATGGCGCCCTGTCCGTGGTTCGAGGAAGCCGTGGCGCTGGCCAAGCAGGAGGGCATCCCGGTCGGCATGCACTGCACGCTCACCTGTGAATGGGATCACATGCGCTGGCGTCCGCTCACCCCCGGGCGCTCCCTCGTCGAAGCAGACGGCACCTTCCACCGAACGGTCGAGAGCGCCCAGGACAAGGTCGTCGAACTCGAAGCGATTGCGGAGTTGCGCGAACAGGCCGCGCGGCTGATCGAGCATGGCCTCGAGCCGATCTACTTCGATACCCACATGGGTTTCGTCTGCAACGCGGCCTACCGCGACGTCTGCTCGCGTTACCAGCGCCCGTTCCTCTTCCCGGTGGTGAAGCCCTATCTCGACCTCACGTCATTCGCCGTATTGAGCCCGCGCCCGGCCGACGAGAAAAGGGCGTGGCTGCTCGAGCACCTGCGCACGATCGGTGCCGGCGACCACTTCCTGCAGACACATCCCGGAGAGGCGAGCGAAGAGCTTCGGGAACTCGTGGTGCGCGGTTCGTCGGTCGAACCCTGGGCCGAGGAGTATCGCGTGAGCGATCTGGCACTGCTGGTCGACGACGAAGTGAAGCAGCTCGTCGCCGAGCGGGGCATCGAACTCGTCACGGTGCAGGCCTTCGCCGAAACGAGCCGCCCCTTCGAATCGCGCAGATTCGAAACCGCCTAGCGAAACAGCCGCGCGCCACCCTGCTCGTGGTGCCCATCCGTGAGCATCGAATCGACGAACTCCCGGAAGGGAACCGCGTAGTCCTCCCGGCGTTCCTCCCAATTGCGAAGGAATCCGGGCGACTTGAAGAGCTCCATGTACGAGTGCGCACGCGGAAGCCAATAGTCGTCGTCCACCGTCCCGTTGCGGTGTTGGAGGAAGAGATTCTCGTAGATGTCGAGGAACTGGGAACAGAGGAACCAGAAGCGCACGCGTTCGTCTTCGCCCAGGGCCTCGGGATCGTCGCAGCCGATGCGAAAGATCCGCGCGAGGTCGGGGCTCTGGGTGAGGGTGACGTTGCACGCCGCCGCGGCCGCCACGATCGACTGGTAGGTCGCCGACCGCACCGACATCGTGTTGTGCTTCATCTGGATCCCGAGATAGACGAGTGAAACCACGACAGCGACACCGCCGATGGTCTCGCCGAGGTTTCCCATGGCTTCGAGATTCATTCGCTGGACTCCGAGTGGGCGGGTGGGGCAACGGGTCCGCCGCGGGCCGTCGAGCGTAGAACGACGAACGCAAGGGCGGCGAGGGCCGAGATCCACAAACCGGCCGTGAAGCTCGCCGGCGCGTAGCGCAGACGAACGACGTGGCGCCCGGGCTCGAGGCGGATCGCCTTGCCGAGCAGGTTCGCGGCGAAGATGGGGGCGGGCTCTCCATCGATGTCGGCTCGCCATCCGGGGTTCGGGGCGTCCTGGATGAAGAGATAGGCGGGGTGCTCGACGCCCACGTCGATCTCCACGGCACCGGGTGTTTCGATGATCTCGCCGAGCTGCCCGGCTGGACTGGGATTCGGGGGGGCCGCCGGCGCTGTCTGGCCACCGGCCATGCGCGCTTCGTCCTCGACGACGAGCACGTGGCCTTCGGCGCGCGCGAAGACCGCCTCGGCTTCCCCAGCGTCGCGCACGAACTGGACGCGATCCTCGCGGATGAGCCGTACCCGCTCTCTCGCGCGCGTGTTCTCGCGAATCCAGAAGCCGTGGGTCGGCTCTTCGAAGATCTTCCGTAGATCGCTGGCGGAGGGCTCGTCCTTCGCGGACCAGTTGAAGACGAAGTAGCGAATACCGAGGGCGTCGATCAGGCGCCGGCCGGGGGGCGGCGAGAGTTCACCGCGAGCCTCGCGTTCGAGGATGCGTTCGACGCGTGATACCCGCTCGCTCGGCAGCGCGAGGTTCGAGCGAAGCGAGGCCAGGCCCCAGAGCGTGCTCGAACCGTCGCCGACAGAGTGCAGGAACTGGTCGGCCAGCGCGGGGATGTTCTCTCGATCGGCGGGTGCGAAGGTGATGGCGGTATGGGTATGGGGGTAGTTGATCACCTTGTCGCCGCGTCGCGCGGCATCGCGTTCGAGCAGATGTCCCACCGTGCTCGGCGGCGCCATCAGGGCATCGATCTCCCCGGGTCGCTCAAGGGAAGTTCGCAGCACTGCGATCTCGACGACGAGCAAGACGACCAGTACGACGCCGAGCTTCGGAGCGTGGGTCTCGCTCCAGAGCCGTGCAACCGCGCCGAGTCCGAGGGCGGCGATCAGCGGCGTGAGCAGGGAGGCGGCGTCGATGTAGAGCACAAAGGCGAACGCGGCCGACGCGATCACCGCGATTGCGAGTCGCATGCGCATTGCAGGATCACTCCGCGTGCTGTGGAGGAGCGCGTCGACGCCGAAGCCCGAAAGCAGCGCGAGTCCCACCATGCCCACCGTCGAGTACATCCACACGATGCGAAAGCGATCGAGCCCAGGCAGCCAGGCGTGGCTGGCACGATAGAGCCACGAGTGTTCGCCCATCCCGAGTTGGTAGAGCGCGAGTACGGCCACGCCGAGAGCCACGACCCGTCGGTCCCTCTGCAGACCGAAGAGCGCGAGCACGAATACCAGCAGGCTGCCGAGGCCGGGCCACAGCGGGTTGCGATCGCCGACGGTGTAGAGCGCACCGCGCCACAGTTCGGCGAAGGTGTGGGAATAGACGAGGGCGGTGCCCTCCGCGCGAATCGATTCAGCCGCGAGTTCGAGGGTCGCGAGCCACTGCACCGAAGAGAGCGCGATCGCGAACGCAACGGCGGCGAGGCCCATCAGCGCATGGCGTTGCGACGTTTGCCAGAAATTGCGATCGCCGCTGATCGCGAACACGATCGCGCCGAAGAGCGCCACGGCGTGCACCGTCTGTGGATAACCCGCCAACGCCAGGAGCGCTGCGGCCCCTCCGAGTTCAAGAGTGCGCGCGCGATCGGGTCGCAATCGCCAACGTTCGAGAGCCGCGAAGAACCACGGCACCCACGCGGTGGCCCCCGCGATCGTGGCGTTCGACGTGAGATAGAACCAGCCCTGCGATCCCGCGAGGGCGAGCCCGGCGAAGATCGCAGCCGCGGGTCGCAGGCCGTAGGCGCGACCGAGCGCGTACATCCCCAGCGCGGCGATCCACGCCGTAAGGAAATGGAAGATCCCGTGGGCGTGGAGCAGGGCTCGCGAAAGCGCCGCGCTCTCGGTCTCCGCCGTACCGAACCACGCCACCGGTCCGAAGACGAGCCAGGTCAGTGGATGCGCAAAGGCCCCCTGTCCTTCGCCGAAGACCGGATGCCCTCCATAGATCAGCGAAGACCAGAGGGGAAAGCGTCCTTCCGCCAACGCATCGACGAAGAGCTTCTGGAAGGGAAGTGCGACCGAGAGCGCATCGCCGTGTACGACGGTCTTGTCGCCGACCAGGATCTCGGAGAACGCATACCCGAAGACCCCCACGAAGATCGCTGCTGCGACGATCGCGTTTCGGCTCACCACCAACCGGGTGCGGTCCGCTGCCAGGGACTCGCCTGTTCGACAATGCGCGCGAGCCGCAGGGCGAGTTCGTCGCGATGGCGCGGCACCGTCACCTGCAGCCCCACCGGGAGACCTTCGCGCGTCACGCCAGCGGGAATCGAGATCGAGGGGTTCCAGCACAGGTTGGCGAGCATGGTGAAGGGCACGGTCATGGCGGGGTCGATCTTCTCGCCGTTCACCGTGACGTCGCGCGGGGTTTCGGCTTTGAAGGCGGTGACCGCGGTGGTCGGCGTGATCAACAGATCGATGTCGCGGAACAGCTCGGCGACCTCGAACTCGAGGCGCTGGCGTCTGCGCATGAAGCCCGCGTAGGCGGGGGCCGTCAGCTCTTCGGTGGACTCGAAGTTGCGTCGCACGTGACCCACCAGCTCGTCCTTGCGCGCCGGCCAGTCTTCGCGTTCGAGATGCAACCAGATGTCGATGGCCCCGCTCCCGAGCCATGCCTTCACGGGCTCGGTGAGTTCGACCTGGCGATCGATGGCGCTGAGTTTCGCTTCGGCGATCAGGCCCGCGGCCGCCGCTTCGGTGATTTCGAGCACTTCGTCGTCGACTCGCGCATAGCCGAGGTCGGGGGACCAGATCGCGCGCAGGCCCGAGGTGTCGAGTTCCTCGATCGCGCGCTCGTAGTTCACGCCCGAGGGAGGAAGCGAGGTGCGATCGCGATCGTCGGGTCCGGCCACGACATCGAGATGCCGCGCCGCATCGGCCACGGTGCGGGTGAGCGCACCCCAGACCGCGGTCTGTGAAGTCGAAGCGTCTTCGCGCGGGATGCGGCCGTAGCTCGGCTTCATGCCGACGAGTCCGGAGAAGGCCGCGGGGATGCGCGTCGAACCGCCGCCGTCCCCCGCCGTCGCAAAGGGAACGACCCCGGCCGCCACCGTGGCACCCGAACCCCCACTCGAACCGCCGGACGTGCGCTCGAGGTTCCACGGGTTGCGCGTCGTTCCCCAGGCCTTGGTGTGGACGAAGTGGACGGTGCCGAACTCACTTGAAGAGGTCATGCCGACCGGGATCGCGCCGGCCTCCCGCAGGCGACCGATGTGAACACTGTCGTGGTTCGACGCCGGACGACCCTTGTGGATCAACGATCCATAGGTCGTCGGCATTCCGGCGCAGAGATCCATGTCCTTCACACCGAAAGGAACACCGGCGAACGAACCGACTTCCTCACCGCGTGCGATGCGCGCGTCGATGGTGTCGGCATCACGGCGCGCGAGATCGGGGCCGACGTGGACGAAGGCGTTGAGCCGCTCTTCCGACTCTTCGATCCGCTCGAGGGCCCGGTCGACCATCTCGCGCGCACTGACCTCGCGCCTCCTCACCGCTTCGGCGATCTCGATCGCGGTTTCGGGTCGATCGCTCGTGGGGGTCGCTTCGGAATCAGCCATCGCACACCTCGTTCGCCGGTGGATCCGGGCGCTTCGAGGGGTTTAGCTCCGTCGCTGCGCGCTCGGCAACCCGACCGGGAGAGGCGCGGTCAGGCCGCTTGCGCCTTGCCGCGTTCCGACAGCTTCTTCATCGCCTGCCCGCCGACGACCCGCTTGTGCAGCTCGGGCCAATCCGCCCACTCGGTGCCCATCAGACGATCCATGAAGCTGCTGCCGAAGCTGTAGTGGTTGTTGAAGCGGGCGTGATGCAGGGAGTGATAGGTGATGGGATGCGAGATCCACGACTTCTCGCGGTCGGACGCGAAGGCGGGGAAGAAGTCGACGTTCGAGTGCCCGATCTGGTTGCCCGAGATCTGGTACAGGGCGTGGTAGGCGAGGAAGCCCTCGACGCTGATGGGTGCGAAGAGGGAGAGCAGAAAAGGCACCCCACACAGCCCGACGAGCCAACCCAGGGATTCGACGGTGCTCATCGAGTAACCGGTCAGCGGTGACGTCACGTGCGAATCGTGATGGAACTTGTGGAAGCGAAACAGCGCACGGGTGTGCATCACGCGATGCAGCCCCCAGTAGTAGACCTCGAAACCCGCCCAACAGACGACGAAGGTGAGGACCGCCTGGCCGAAAGCCGGCTCGGCGATTGGGACTGCGAAGAGCAGCGCGCCGAACGCCACGCCGGACATCAGCACGAAGCGCACGGTGGCCAGGAACTCCCAGCGCAGCTGTCCCTCGGCGCGGGGGAGATCGAAGATGCGCCGCGATTCGCCGAGGGCGGCTTCGAGGGCGAAGCCGATGAGGGTGGCGAAGGCGGTGAGCCCGCCGAAGACGGCGGTGCAGGCGAGGATGAGTTCGACGAGGGTTGCGTTGTTGACGAACTCGCTCATGCGGTGCTCCAGGGCGGGCGTGCTTGCGAATGGCGGGGAAGCGTAGGAACTGCCACCGTCGCAGTCGCGCAGCCGATGGTTGCGGCAGCGCCGCGGCGCACACCCGAGCCATGTCCCGACCCGACTCAAGACTCCTGACTTTGCGTGCCGGTGCGAGCGCTCTCGCCAGCCTGCGCAACGAGGGCTTCGCGCCCGAGTTGTTCTCGACCCTGGTGGGGGCTTCGGGGGGACCCAAGTGGTTGGTGTTGAGTCGGCTGGATCGCGTGCTGATCGACGACGTGATCGCGAAGGGGAGCGCGCCCCTCGACCTCGTGGGTTCGTCGATCGGTTCGTTTCGACACGCGTGTCTCGCGCAATCCGATCCACGCGCAGCGATCGAACGCTTCGAAGCCGCCTACATCGGGCAGGCCTACGAAGCGCGTCCCACGGGTGCCGACGTGAGCGCGGAGAGCGTTCGCATCCTCGACGTGCTGTTGGGCGAGAAGGGACGAGAAGAAGTCATCGCGAACCCGCGCCTGCGCAACCACGTGATCGCCTCACGCCTGCGCACGCCCCTCGGCCTGCACGCGAGCCTCGTGTGCGCGGCCATCTCGAACCTGGCTTCGCGCAAGAGCCTGGGCTGGCTCTTCGAACGCGCGCTCTTCTCGACGCCCGGACCCGGCGCACCGCTGCGGTTCGCCAACTTCCCCACCACGAACGTCGAGCTCGACGAAGCGAACCTCGCCGATGCCGTGCTGGCGAGCGGCACCATCCCCTTCGTGATGGACGGCATTCGCGACATCGCGGGGGCGCCCCCCGGGCTCTACCTCGACGGTGGCATCCTCGACTACCACTTCGACTTCGCGTGGCAGGGGCCGGCAGGGCTCGTCCTCTACCCCCACTTCTTCGAGCACATCACCCCGGGTTGGCTCGACAAGAACCTGAAGTGGCGACGGGTCGGCGTGGCCGCCCTCGACCGGGTGTTGATGGTTTCGCCTTCCGCCGAGTTCGTTCGCGGGCTTCCCGGCGGCAAGGTTCCCGACCGAGCGGACTTCCAGGAACTCTCGACCGAAGAACGCCAGCAACGCTGGTGGCAGGTGGTCGAAGCTTGCTCGGCCCTCGCAGACCAGCTGCACGACTGGATCGCGACCGGTCGCGTCGTCGAAGCGATCGAGCCCTTCTAGCTGTAGCGCCACTCTCTGGCGGGGCGTGCATTCTCCGCGTATTCGATCGTCTGCACGTCGAACCAGATCGGCAGCAGGTAACGCACGTAGAAGGCGCGCACGGTCGCGTCTCCCGCCTCGAGATCGTCGTAGTCCTTGAGCTCGACGCGGTCGTCGCGCTCCTGCCACTTGCCGCACTTCTCGCGCAGTGCGTCGACTTCTTCGCGAGTCTCGAACAGAAAGCCGAGGTGGTCGTAGCCGGGCGAAGAGACGTGAACCTTCTGTTCGGTGATGAGCAGGAACTGACTGGTCTCGGGGTCGGTGCGCAGGAGCAGGCCCGTCTGTCCGAGGATGGGGACGTCGAGGGCTTCCATCTCGAACACTTCACCGTAGAAGCGACGGATGTCGTCGCGGCGCGCCTCGAGTTCGCCCTTCGGAAGGGTGAGTTCCATGTGGTTGAAGCGGAATCGACTCATGACGGTCTCCCCGGAACGGTTCGTCGGTGACAGCTGCGAAGGATCGCATTCGAGGGACAGCGGGCGTACTCGCGAATGCCCTCAGCGTGATGGCGGCCCGCCCGCTTCGAGGTTCGCGAGGAAGCCCGCGATCTCACGATCACCGGGATGGCGAGCCGCGGCGGCGCGCAGCACGTCGCGCGCCTCCCGAGTGCGATCCGCGTCGTACAGGGCCGCTGCGTACACGTAGGCATAGCGCGGGTTCTCGGGGCTCGCGTTGGCGGCGGCCTCGAAGTGGCCGAGAGCCTCGCTGGCCCGGTCGAGCCGCACGAGTGCGAGCCCGTATGCATGCAGCAGGTCGGGGTGATCGGGAACGGCGAGCAGCCCTTCGCGCAAGATCGCTTCGGACTCCTCGTCCTGGCCCTTTGCGCGGTGTAGATCGGAGAGGTTCACATAGGCGGGCACGAAGGACGTGTTCTTCGCCAGCGCATCGCGCAGGGATCGTTCTGCGAGGGCTTCTTCGCCGCGCGCGAGTGCCAGCGCGGCCAGGCTCATGTGCGATTCGGGCCGGTCGGCGTCGCGACGCAGGGCCGCTTCGTACTCGGCGAGAATCGCGTCGCGCTTCTCGCGCACCGGCTTGCCGAGGGACATGGCGTCGACTTCGGCGAGCCCGCGTGCGGCCTCCCAGCGCACGAGTCGCACGGGATCGTCGAGCAGCGGCGGCAGCTTCGAAGCGCGAAGCGCCGTGGGCGCCGTCGCGAGTGCGCGAGCCGAACCAGCACGCACCATCGGAGCTGGGTCTTCGAGGGCGTGATCGAAGGTGGGGAGCGTCTGCCGGGTGGCTACGCGCGGAAGCAATTCGATCGCGGTGGCCCGTGCGATGTCGGGGTGACGCGTATCGCGGATGAGATCGGCGAGCCGGGTGTCGGAGCCGGGGGTTCCGCGCCGCGCATCGACCAGCGCGATGCCGAAGTGTTTCTCGCGAACCAAGCCCGGCTTTCGCCATCCCGCGATTTTCCGCGCCGCCCACGCGCTCGTCATGCTCGTGTGGCAGTCGTTGCACACGTTGGGTGCGCCCGCTCGCGCCGCCACCTCCGGGCGCGGCACCCGCAGGCTGTGGTCGTGTCGCGCGTCGATCTGCATGTAGTTGCGGGTGGGCATGTGGCAGGTCACGCATTGGCTCGCCGCGGAGCCTTTCGCGTGGTGGTGATGTTCGGCGGTGTCGAAGCGCGCGCTGCTGTGACAGCGGGCGCACAGGGCATTGCCCTCGGCGCGCAACCTCGCGGAATGCGGTTCGTGACAATCGCTGCAACTCACGCCTGCCCGATACATCGCGCTCTGCACGAAGGAGCCGTGGACGTAGACCTCGTCGTGGATCTGTCCGTCGTCGAAGTAGAGGGGCGGATCGAGGGTCGCGATGCGGTGGGTGTCGTGGATCGGCGTGCCGGCGGGGGTACCCTCGACGAGGGTCGATCTTCGCGAATGACAGCGCGCGCAGAGGTCGACTTCGGCGTGGCCGCTCCGGGCGGGTTGCCGAACGGGCAGGCCATCTTCTCCTTCGACGTACTTTGCGCGAGTCACCGGCTCGAACTCGACGCTCAGCCCGCGTACTCCGGGCTTTCGCGCCGCAGGGTCACCCGTCCGCATGCGTTCGCGATGGGCCGACCCCGGGCCGTGACAGGCCTCGCAGGCGACGTCGATCTCCGCGTACTGCGTATCGAAGCGATCGCGCTTCGCATCGTAGCCCTTCGTCAGGTTGGTGGAATGACACTCGGCGCATTGGTGATTCCAGTTCTGCGCGAGACCGGTCCAGTGCAGGACATCGCCCGGTGGAATCCTCTCGTCACCGTAGATCGAGAACCAACGCTGTCCACCTTCGGCTTCGGGGCGGGTGTCCCACACCAGCACGAAGGCCTGCAGGCGACCGCCGGGGAACTTCACGAGGTACTGCTGCAGGGGGGCGACGCCGAAGGTGTAGGCGACCTCGAAGCGAGCGCGTTCGCCGTCGTCGCCGACGGTCTCGATCCAGTATCGATCTTCCTTCTGGGAGAATCGTGTCGTGACACCGTGCTGCGTATGCGAAGCATCGTCGAAGTCGCCGAGCACGGTCTTGCGGTTGGCCGGCTGCATGGCGAGGTCGTGGTGCGAGCCCCGCCAAGCCGAGAGGGCCGAGGGGTGACAGATGCCGCACGCCTCGGCACCGATGTACTGGGGGTCGGCCTTCGCGGCGCTCAAGGCGACGAGAGCCAGGCAAGTGATGATCCGGGGCGAGGGAGACTTCACGCGACGAGCCTATCGCAACCCCATGTTGCAGCCGGTTCCTCTCGGGCTGCCGGAAAATGGTCGTCCAAGGACGTTCGAGTAGTCCAAGGAGGTTCGAGCATGGACTTCGAAGCCTGGCGACGCTTCCTGTTCGCCGCGAGCGTGTTCTTTGCCGTCTTCGGCCTGGTCGCTGCGGTGGGGATCCACACCTTCCTCTTCGACATGTGGACGTCGCAGATCGACGCCGTCTTCTTCGGCGGGCAGCCGAGCGAGAGCGCCCTCGCCATGCGGAACTTCTTGATGGGCCCACTCGGTGGAACGATCGCCGGGAGCTATACGCTGCAATCGTTCATCGTCGCCGTGCCCTTCAAGAATCGAGAGCCCTGGGCGTGGTGGGCCGTCTTGATCGGCATGTTGGTCTGGTTCGTGATCGATTCGAGCGTGAGCCTGTGGCACGGCGCGGTCTTCAACGTCTGGATGATCAACCTGACGCCGATCGTGGTCTTCGGCATTCCGCTGATCGCGACGCGCAAGGCCTTCGCGCCACCCGCAGGCTGATCAATCGCTCACGGCGATCTCGGCACCACCGGAACGCTGAGTTCGAGCCGTCCCGCGTGTTCGAAGACGAGGGTGAGGGGGATGCTCTCCCCTTCGACGAGCTTCTTCTGCAGCTGCATCAACATCACGTGCTTGCCGCCCGGCACGAGGTCCAGGCGTCCCCCCGCCTTCAACGCGAAGCCCTCCGGGTGGTGCTTCATCTTCATCACGCCGTCGACTTCGAGGGACTCGTGGAGTTCCGTCATCATGGCGACCGACGTCTCGACCTTCACCAGCCGGTCGTCGCGATCACTCTCGTTGTGCAGGGTGAGGTACGCCACCCCGACGGGCACGCCGAGGTTCGGGTGCGAGCGCGCTTCGCTCACGCGGATCGGAAAGCCCTTCTCTTCGGACTCTTCGGACATCGCCGCGCTCGGCGCTGCAGCCAGAACTGCTGCCAGCACCACACACATCCCACTCCAGAACCACTGCATGACCGACACCTTGCGACCTCCACGGCTTGTTTCGCGCCCGATCTCCTGAAAGGGCGCGTGAGTATAACCCGACGGAATCCGAGCCGATTCGATTCGAAACTTCGCTCGCGTTGCACCGTCCGGAGTGAGGCGTGGTTACACTGCCGAGGTGTCCGCGCCCCCTCCGTCCCCCGAATCGCCACAGGTGGATTCCGAAACGCCACAGGCTGGTTCCGGATCGCCGCAGGCTGACTCGGGATCGTCGCAGGCGCCTGACGACGCGTTCTCGACTTCGTACACCCGCTACGCGCTCGGCCTGCTCGTGGTGGTGTACGTCTTCAACTTCATCGATCGGTCGATCCTCTCGATCCTGTTGGAGTCGATCAAGCAGGAGTTCCAGGTCTCGGATACCTGGCTGGGCTTCCTGCACGGCATCGCCTTCGCGGCCCTCTACACGACGGTCGGCATTCCGATCGCGCGCTGGTCCGACCGCGGCTCGCGCACGTCGATCATCTCGCTTGCGGTCTTCGTGTGGAGTGGCTTCACGGCGATCACCGGCTTTGCGCAGAGCTTCCTCCACCTGGTGCTGGCACGGATCGGGGTTGGGATCGGCGAAGCCGGCTGCAGCCCACCCGCCCATTCGCTGATCTCCGACTACTTCCCGCCGGAGCGGCGGGCGACGGCGCTATCGATCTATTCGATGGGCATCCCGATCGGTGGCGGGCTCGGCTTTCTGCTAGGGGGATGGCTCGACGAGTGGTTCGACTGGCGAACCGCCTTCATCGTGGTGGGCGCACCGGGCATCCTGCTCGCCCTGATCGTGAAGCTCACCCTGAAGGAGCCCGTGCGCGGGCGCTGGGACGCAGTCAGCGCGAAGCAAAGCAAACAACCCCCCGCGATGGATGTGCTGCGCTTCATGCGCAGCCTGGCTTCGTTTCGTCACATGGCGATCGCCGCGGCCCTACACGCCTTCTATGGCTATGGGGCCCTCGCCTTCAACGCGGTGTTCTTTCGTCGTTCGCATGAGATGAGTTCGGGCGAGATCGGTTCCTGGCTCGCGCTCATTTCGTTTACCGCCGGCGTCACGGGTACATTCCTCGGTGGCTACCTGAGCGATCGCCTCGGCTCGCGCGACTACCGCTGGTACATGTGGATTCCGGCGTACGCGACCTTGATCTACATCCCATTCGCTTTCGCGCTGTATCTCTGGCCCAGCCCGTATATCGCCCTCGCCTTCGCCTTTCCCGCGTCGATCCTCGGAGGCATGTACCTCGGCCCGACCTTCGCGATGACCCAATCGCTGGTGACGCCCACCATGCGCGCGACCGCGTCGGCGATCCTGCTCTTCATCATCAACATGATCGGGCTGGGGCTCGGGCCCCAGGGCGTGGGCATCCTGAGTGATCTCCTGGCGCCGCGGATGGACATCGAGTCGATGCGCTATGCGCTGCTCTTCACGGTGACGGTCTTCGCAGCCTGGTCGGTGCTCCACTACCTGCTCGCGGCGCGAACCCTGCGCGAAGACCTCGAGGCCAAGAGCCGCCTCGACGCCGAAGGCTGAAACGAAAGAGCCCGGCGATTCCACGTGGGAATCACCGGGCTCATCCATTCCAGTTTCGGAGCGATCGTCGTGTTGGATCGACGATCGATGGAGAATCAGTTCTTGCTGCGGATCGCGCTCCCCATCACGAGTGCACCGAGGCCGAAGAGCATCGCGGCGCTCGGTTCGGGCACGGCGTTGGTGGGAACGCCCTGGCTCGCGGGACGAACACCGCCGACGGCTTCCATCGCCCAGGTCTGCCCCGTCGTCTCGTCGTAGAAGTCGAGGGTGATGAGGTAGTTCGAAGCGGAGCGAACCGACTCGTAGGTGCCGATCGAGAGCGGAACCGTGAGGTCCGCGTTCAGATGCGCCTCGCTATAGACGTAGTGACCGTCCTTCGCGAAGTAGAAGCCGAAGTCGCCCGTCTGCGCGTCGAAGAAATCGAACGTGGCCGAGTCGACGTCCATCACCGAACCCCCGATCAGGTCGACCATGACCGACTGGCCAGCGTCCATGTCATCGGCGCCGAAGAGGGTGATGTGGTGGTCGTGGTCGTAGTAGATGCCGAACTCGCCGAGGTCACCGCCGGGCGAATCCATCAGCTCGATGGCGAAGACTTCGCCATCCGAATCGAAGCGCTCGATGCCGGAGTTGGCGTGATAGCCGTCGATCGGCGCTGCGGTGCCGATCGGCGCCGCGCTCGCCTGGCCGGCGGCGGTCGCGAACACCGCAACCACCATTGCGATGAGCGCGCGTGAAAAACGTTCCAACATGGGGGGACTCCTGTGGTGCTTTCGGGGGGCTCTGGAATGGGTGGATAAACCTACAATACAAATGGATCGAAATCCAATGTAAAATCAGATAGTTGCGCATCATATGAGGCAAGAATTGTAGGTTTTTGGCTCCGATTGAAGTGCCGCTGAGCCGATCAAAAGTGACGCTGAAATGACGTCGTCCTGCGCACAGATCGGCCCGCCCGGCGCGGGGATGGGATGGCTGCGCGGCGTTGCGATCGCCTTTGCGTGCTCGTGGAGTTCTCTTGCCGGCGCGGCCCCGGGCGAAGTCGTGGCTGCCGTCGAGTTGCACGAAGGGGCAGGGGGTTTCGCAGGCGCGGTCGGCAACGCCGATTTCCTCGGCTCGGCGGTCGTGAGCGTTGGCGACCTCGATGGCGATGGCGTCGCGGAACTCGCCGTCGGCGCACCCGGCATGGACGACGGCGGCTCGGGTCGCGGCGCGGTCTGGATCCTGTTCATGAACGCGGGCGGCACGGTGGCTTCGCACCAGAGAATCAGCGCCACCCATGGTGGCTTCACCGGTGCCCTCGACGACAACGATCAATTCGGTCAGGCCCTCGCCGCACCGGGGGACATCGATGGCGATGGCGTGTTCGATCTCGCCGTGGGTGCGCACCTCGACGACGACGGCGGCGCCGAGCGCGGGGCCGTATGGCTGTTGTTCCTGAACGCGAACGGCACCGTGAAGGCGCACCAGAAGATCAGCGCGACCCAGGGTGGCTTCGCGGGTGCACTTGCCGATGACGATGCCTTCGGGATCGCGCTGGCCTCGCTCGCGGATCTCGACGGCAACGGCACGCGCGAACTCGCAGTGGGGGCTCATGGTGACGACGACGGGGGACTCGATCGCGGCGCGATCTGGGTGCTCTTCCTCTCTTCGACTGGCGTCGTGATCGACGAGCAGAAGATCAGTGCGTTGCACGGTGGGTTCGCGGGCGTGCTCGACGACGGGGATCGCTTCGGCATCTCGCTCGCAGCCATCCATGACCTCGATGGCAACGGCCATGCCGACATGGCGGTCGGGGCGCATCAGGACGATGACGGCGGGCCCGAGCGCGGAGCCGTCTGGCTGCTCCACCTGGACGTGAATGCGAACGTGATCGCAGAGCAGAAGATCAGCGCGACACAAGGGGGTTTCGCGGGTGTGCTCGACGACGGCGACCTCTTCGGGCGCGCGCTCACTGCCGTCGGTGACCTCGACGGCAACGGCTTCGGCGACCTCGCCGTCGGCGCCAGTCAGGACGACGACGGCGGCTCGGCCCGCGGTGCGGTGTGGATCCTCTTCCTGGATGCCTTCGCGACCGTGGTCGACGAGCAGAAGATCAGCGCCACCGCAGGCCTCTTCGCGGGCCCCCTCGCGAACGGCGATCGCTTCGCCAGCGCCCTCGGCACAGCCACCGATCTCGATGGCGACGAGCGCCCCGAACTGCTCGCAGGGTCGATCTTCGACGCCGGCGCGGGGGTGCTCGAAGGGGCCGCCTGGGTGCTCTTCCTCGACGCGGCGGTCTGCGGCGACACCCTCGTGGAGTACGCCGAGACCTGCGACGACGGGGGGAACGAGAGCGGCGATGGCTGCTCGGCGACCTGCCAGCTCGAGGCCGCCGCGCCGGTGGCCGTGCCCTCCGCCTCCTCGCTGGGCATTGCGCTGCTCTGCGCTCTGATCGTGCTGACCGGTGTGCGCCACGGCGGCCCCGGTGCGCGGATCTGACCCCGATCAAAGCGTTTTCCCACGCCGGTCTGGCTGATTAGACTGTCCCAAGGCCAGGGAGAAGCCGCCGATGGGTGAGTCGCCACCGCAGCCCCCGAGCGAAGAGATCGAACGCGTCGCGAGCGAGATCGCCCGCCTGCCGGGGATTCGCGATCGCGTGGTGTTCGTGGGTCGCGAGGGCCTCGTCCTCTTCGTCGGTGAGGACCTCGCCGGCTCGATCGATGCGCCGACCGTGGGCGAAGGATTCGACGCCTGGCTGGCTTCGGGCTCGATCGAACTCGTCGAACCCGCGGACTCCGGCGATGCGCCCCTCTCGCTATCGCGTCTCGCCACGGCGCTTCGCTCGGTGCTGCGCATCGGCGGGCCCGAGGCGGGGCCCGAAGGAGACGGGAGCGAAACCCACTGGTTCGAGTGGACGGTGCTCGGTCCGCTGGGCGACGAGCCCGGCGTCGCCTTCCTGGTCAGCGACGTCACGAAGGCGTGGGCGGGGCTCGCGCGCATGGCCGAAGCGGAGCGCGTTCGGCGCCGGCTCACCGAGCGCGTGCTGGGAAGTCAGAAACTCGAGAGCCTCGGGGCGTTGGCCGGACGCGTCGCGCACGACTTCAACAACCTGTTGACCCCGATCGTGGGCAACGTGGGTCTCGCGTTGCTCGACCTGCCCGCGGAGTCACCACTTCGAAAGCGCGCCACCGCAATCAAGAATGCCGCGAGTCGCGCGACAGCACTCACACGCCAGCTGCTCAACTACGCGGGGCAGGATGTCCCGAGTGCCGAAGCGGTGAGCGTCTCGCACACCGTCGAGGAGATGCAGCTCCTGCTCGAAGCCTTCGCGCAGTCGAACACCAAGCTCGTCTTCGAGCTGAAGCCCGACGTTCCCTGGATCGAAGTGGACGCGAGCCATGTCGGCCAGGTGGTGATGAACCTGGTGGTGAACGCTTCGGAGGCCTTGCAGCCGGCCGGAGGCACGATCGAAGTGCGCACCGGCGCGATCCACCTGAGTGAAGCCGACCTCGCCGATTGTGTGATCGGCTCCGATGGTTCCGAAGGGGTCTACGCCTTCGTCGAAGTCGCCGACGAGGGGCCCGGTATCGCGCCCGCCGACCGCGAGCGCGTCTTCGATCCCCTGTTCTCGACGCGCGCTGCGAGTCGCGGGTTGGGGCTCACCGCAGTGGCCGAGGTGGTGCGCGGCTATGGCGGCGCCCTCGAACTCGAGACCGCCCCCGGCAAGGGCACGCGGGTCCGCGTCCTGTTTCCCCTGGCTGCGCCCGCAGAAGAACACGAGGACGTGCGCGAGTCGACGGCCGCCGATTCGCTCTCGGCCGCCTTCGGCACGGATGCAGGCCGCGGCACGATCCTCGTCGTCGACGACGACGCGAATGCGCGCGCCCTGATGGCCGATGTGTTGCGGGGGGCCGGCTTCCAGGTGCGAGAAGCGGCGAGTGGTCCCGTCGCGATGAGCATCTTCGAACGTCACACCGACTCGCTCGACGCGGTGGTGCTGGATTACGCGATGCCGCTGGTGAGCGGAGCGGATCTCTTCGACGCGATGCGCACCCTCGCGCCGGGTGTGCGCGCCGTGATGGTCTCGGGTTATGCGCCAGGCGATTCGGCCCACGACCTGATGCGGCGCGGGCTGAGCGGTTGGGTGCAGAAGCCCTTCGAGCCCGATGAGCTGGTCGCCGCGGTCGACGAGGCGATGTCGGCGTCGCAAGACGTCCAGGCGTAGGCCCCGCCGCTGAATCAGGCGGTGGCCGCTTCGACCTCCACCGGGATCCCGTTCAACACCGCGTTACCCGAGAGGACGTCGAGGGGTTGATCGTCGGTCAGGCGGTTGGAGTTCACGCCGGGGGTCTTCGAAGCAACGGAGAGCCCCGCGCCGCGAAGATCGTGGCCATAACCGTGAGGCAGGCTCACGACACCGCGCCGGATCTCCGCGGTGATCTCGATCGGTGCTTCGACGCTGCCGACACGACTCGTGATGCGCGCGTTCGAGCCCGTCGAAAGCCCCAGGCGCGTCGCGTCGTCGGGATGGATCTGCAGGGTGCAGCGATCGCGGCCGCGCACGAGGGTTTCGACGTTGTGCATCCACGAGTTGTTGGAGCGCACGGTGCGCCGACCCACGAGGCAGAGCCGCGTGTCATCGTTCGCAGGGCCTTCGCTTCGCGAAGTGAAGTCGGCCTGCAGGCGCGTGAGATCCTGCGCGATGGCTTCGGGAAAGACCTCGAGCTTGCCCGACGCCGTCGAGAGCACCGCGGGGAGTGCGGGTTCGAGAGCGCCGAGGTCGATGCCATGCGGATTGGCTTCGAGCCGCGCGAGGGAGAGGCCTTCGGGATCGCTTCCGAATCCATCGCCCCACGGGCCGGTGCGCAGCATGATGTCGAGCAGCGCCTCGGTTGCGGGCAGCGCGCCCACTTCGGCTTCGATCTCGTCTGCATCGCGACCATGGATCGAGGAGTACTCGTTTCCGACTTCGCGTTCGATCAGCCCGCGAACCAACATGCGCTGCACGATCTTCGGATCCGCATCGGCACCCTGGCCCGCGGCAATGAGGGCCAGGCGCGAGAGGATGTCGGCTTCGCTCGGCGCATCGGTCGCGAGCACCGCGGCCGAGTAGTTGGCGATGTTGCGCACCGAGATGCCGTAGAAGGCGACGTCGTAGTGACTGCGCTCGAGCACCGAAGGCGGCGGAAGCACGACGTCGGCGTGGCGCGTGGTTTCGTTCAGGTAGGGATCGACGCTCACCATGAAGGAAAGCCCGGCGAAGGCGGCGTCGAGCCGCTCTCCGTTCGGGGCTGACAAGACGGGGTTGCCCGCGATCGTGACGAGCCCGCGCAGTTGTCCGGCGCCTTCGGTCTCGATTTCGTCGGCGATCGTTGCGATCGGGAGTTCGCCGCGGACCTCGGGCGCCCTGCGCACGCGGCTCTGCCAGCGGCCGGCCTTGAAGCCGCGTCCGGGGCCTTCGCGTCGCTTGCGACTGAGCGCGGAGTAGGGGAAGAGCATCCCGCCCTCGCGATCGAAGTTGCCCGTCAGGATCACGAGCAAATCGCTCGCCCATGAAGTCAGCGTGCCGAACTCCGCAGTGTGAACGCCGATGCGTCCGTAGACCGCGGCGCTTTCGGCACCAGCGAGTTCGCGTGCGAGGAGGCGGATGTCGTCGGCGTCCAGACCGCAGATCTCGGCCACGCGTTCCGAATCGAAACCCTGGACCGCCGCCTCGATCGCGTCGGCGCCTTCGAGGTGTTGCGCAACGCTTCCGTAGTCGACGAGCCCTTCATCGAAGAGCACCTTCGCAATGGCGAGCAGGAAGTGCGGGTCGGTGCCCGGACGGATCGCGAGGTGCCGATCGGCGAGCTTCGCCGTGCGCGTGGTGCGCGGGTCGACCACGACCAGGGTGCCGCCGCGCTCGCGCAGCCGCTTCAGGCGTCCCGGAAAGTCGGGGGCGGTGCACAGGCTGCCGTTCGATTCGACGGGGTTCGCCCCGAGCATCAGCAGATAGTCGGTGCGATCGAGGTCGGGGACCGGGATCGCATCCGCGCTCCCGTACATCAGGCCGCACGAGACGTGCCGCGGCATCTGGTCGACCGTCGAGGCGGAGTAGACGTTGCGCGTCTTGATCGACTGCAGCAGCGGCCGAACGAAGAAGGCCCCCGCGAGGTTGTGGACGTTGGGATTGCCGAGATAGAAGCCGACGGATTCGTCGCCCGACTCGTCGCGCAGGCGCGAAAACCCGGCTTCGACCGCCGCGAACGCTTCGTCCCACTCGACCTCGACGTGCTTCCCGTCGCGCTTCACCAGCGGTTTGCGCAACCGGTCCGGATCCTCGTGCAGGGCCCCCAGCGTCGTGCCCTTCGGGCAGATGAAGCCGCTGCTGAAGACGTCCTGCTCGTCACCACGGATCTTCGTGACGCGATCGCCTTCGAGGGTGAGTTCGAGGCCACACGTCGCCTCGCACAGTGGACAGGTTCGGAAGACGGTGCGGGCGGTGTCGCTCATGGGGGATGACTTCCTTCTATCTATTCGTCGTCCTGGGTGACGGACTTCGTGGCCGCTTCGAGCAGTTCGTCGAAGCTCTCCTGCAGGCATTGGGCGTAGAAGCCGGGGTCGGGGAGCATGTCGCGGCAGGCCGTGACGGATACCGAAATGCGACCCGAGAAGCTGAACACCGGGTGGATGATCCCCATGCCGTCCATCACCGGCCCCATGCCGAAGAGACCGACGATGCGTGCGCCCGTGAAGTAGAGGGGCACCTGCGGCCCGGGCACATTGGTGATCACGGTGTTGAGGAAGGGCTTTACGCGGTTGGCGAGCCCGAGGCGGGTGTAGGCGCGCGCCGCCAGCCCGGAGAACGTACCCGGCAATACCTGGGTGATGTCGGTCATGGTCTCGGCGCCCATCGCCTCGGCCACGGCCTTCGAGTTCTTCGTTCCGTTGTGCACCTTCTTCAGGCGCTCGACCGAATCTTCGATGTCGGTGTAGAGGGTGACGCTCATCGACGAGATGCGATTGCCCGCGGTGCCCTTCTCGTCGTCCTTGCGAACGGAGATCGGCGCCATGGCGTACAAGGTGTCGTCGGGAAGCTCGTTCTTGTCTTCGAGATAGCGGCGGAGTGCGCCGGCGCAGACCGTGAGGATGACGTCGTTGACCGTCGAGCCGGGCACGCGCTTGCGGATGTCGCGCACGTCCTGCAGCGAGAACACGCGCCCCTCGATCACGCGATGGGGCGTGACCGTGCCGTTGAAGCGGGTGCGCGGGACGTCGCCGACGTCTTCGACCTCCTCTTCGGGGTCGGACATCATGAGCTTCGCGATCGGCGGAATGGTGCGGCTCATCACGCGCGGGAAGCGGAACGGGTCGCGCAGGTTCTGGCCCAGGCTGCGCAGACCGAGCTCGAGCACGCTCGGATCGCGTTCGGGCACCCAGGTCTCTTCCGGCGGTTCGGGCTTGGCATCGGGTTCGAGGTCGTGGATCGCCGACATCAACTCGGCACCCGACACGCCGTCGATCGCGGCGTGATGGATCTTGGTGAGCACCGCGAAGCTTCCCTTCGGAACGCCCTCGACGTTGTCGAGGCCCTCGATGATGTACATCTCCCAGAGCGGCTTGGTGAGATCGAGGGGGCGCGAGTGGATGCGCGCGGCCTGGATGCAGAGCTGTCGCCAATCGCCGGGATGCGGCAGCGCGATGTGGCGCACGTGGAACTCGAGATCGAACTCCGGGTCCTCGATCCAGTAGGGGTGATCGAGATCGAAGGGAAGGCGCACCACCTTCTGGCGGAAACAGCGCGCGAGGTGAAGGCGCGTCTCGACGTTCTGCAAGATGCCCTTGAAGGTGACCTTGCCCCCCGGAGCGGTCGTCTGGTCGTAGATCGCGAAGGAACCGATGTGGGTCGGCGCGTTCTTGGCCTCGAAGTAGAGGAAAGCTGCGTCCATTCCGCTGAGCTGTTGCATGGGGTTTCTCCCGGGGGTTCGAAGAGCTGGCCAGTCTATCACAAGGCCTTGAGCCGGAGATTGCCGATTCCGGTGCAGCTGCGGGGAGATAGGGGGGGTGGACCCGCCTCGAATCGGGGCGCGATTTCCTCTACACCTGTACGGACTCGTTCCTTCCCGCATTCCCTCGCCCCGGAGGCCCCCAGCATGGAAAACAATCTCGGTCTGGTCGTTCAGAAGCGCGCGCTGATGCAGCCCGAACAGGAGGCGCTGGTCGATCTCGGCAGCGGCCGTCGCTTTACCTACCGCGAGCTCAACGCTCGCTGCAATCGACTTGCACATGCCCTCGTCGGGGGCGGCCTTGCGAGCGGGGATCGCGTCGCGACGCTCCTGATGAACGGCGCCCCCTTCGTCGAGATGTTCTTCGGTGCCGCCAAGGTCGGCGGTGTGGTGGTGCCCCTCAATTGGCGGCTGGTGGCGGACGAACTCTCGTTCATCCTGACCGACTCGGGATCCGAGACCCTGGTGTTCGGCAGCGAGTTCGTCGATGTGGTGAAGGATCTCCACGGGCGCGGCGCCGAGGGTACGAAGGTGAAGCGCTGGATCCACGTCGGAGACGCAGCCGAGCGCCCCGATTTCGCCGAGGGCTATGAAGAGGTTCTGGCTGCGAGCAGCGACGAAGATCCAGAACTCGGCGCGCGCGACGACGACCTGCTCTACATCATGTACACGTCGGGGACGACGGGTCTTCCCAAGGGCGTGATGCACTCCCACAACACGACGTTGTGGGGCTCGATCACGGCACTGATCACCGCGGATATCCAGTACAAGGACCGCTACCTGATCGCGCTACCTCTCTTTCACGTGGGTGCGCTCAATCCACTGCTCACCACCCTGCATCGGGGTGGGGGTGCTGTGATCATGCCGGCATTCGACCCGACGCGGATCTGGGAACTCTTCTCGGAAGAGAACATCACGGTCACCCTCGCCGTCCCGGCGATGCTGAACTTCATGCTCAGCACCTACGACTCGAGCAAGCACGACATCTCGAAGCTGCGCTGGATCATGAGTGGTGCAGCACCGGTTCCCGTGACGTTGATCGAGAAGTACGCGGGGATGGGCATCGACGTCGTGCAGGTCTACGGCCTGACCGAAACCTGTGGTCCCGCTTGTCTGATTTCTCCGGACGACGCGGTGGCTCGCGCGGGTTCCACGGGCAAGGCCTTCTTCCATACCGACGTGAAGGTGGTGGACGGTGACGGCCACGAGATCGCGGCCGGAGAGACGGGCGAAGTGCTCGTGCGCGCACCGCACGTCATGCTCGGCTACTGGAACCGTCCCGATGCCACCGAGGAGTCGATCGTCGACGGTTGGTTCCACACCGGAGACGTCGCGATGGTCGATGCCGACGGTTACGTCTACATCCAGGACCGCATCAAGGACATGATCATCAGCGGCGGCGAGAACGTCTATCCCGCCGAGATCGAGAACGTGATCTCGGGCATGGAGGGCGTGCGCGAAGTCGCCGTGATCGGCATGCCTTCGGAGAAGTGGGGCGAGTCCCCGCTGGCCGTCGTGGTGAAGGCGGATGATTCAATCAGCGACGGCGACGTGCTCGACTACTGCCAGGGCAAGCTCGCGCCCTTCAAGCTCCTGAAGGCGGCGGTCTTCATCGATGAAATCCCGCGCAACCCGACGGGCAAGGTGCTGAAGCGCGTGCTGCGCGAACAGTTCCCGGGGCCGGCCGCGCAGTAGCGGCGGGAGTCAAGCGACGTCGTACTCGTGCAGTCCCGTCTCGTCCTGGAGTTTCTTGAACTCCTTGAACGGGCCGGGGAAGAGGAAGGGTGCGCGTCCGTCTTCCGAGCGGTAGTAGCTGTTGCACGAGGGGTTGCCCCAGGAGAACAGCGGGAAGCGCGGCAGCATCCAGTCGTTGTAGGCGCGGTTCGCCTCTTCCTTCACCGAGATCGCCGCGGCCCCGGCGCGTTGCTTCTCTTCGAGTAGCCGCACGATGGTGGCGATGTTCTGCTCGATCGTCGTGAAGTAGGGAACGTTGAGGCAGAGCCCATTCGGACCGGCCGCGAAGAAGTAGTTGGGGAAGTTCGGCGCCGCGATGCCCTTGTGGGCTTCGGGTGCTTCTTCCATCACCTTGGCGAGGGACTCTCCGCGCGCACCGATCACTTCGATGCGATCGAAGTCGAGGATGCGGTAGCCCGTGCAGTAGGCGATGACGTCGACCTCGATCTCGCGGCCCGAAGACGTGACGATCGAGTGGGGGCGCACCTCGGAGAGCGCTTCGGCGACGAGCTCGACGTGCTCCTCGTTGAGGGCCGGGTAGAAGTCATCGGAGACGAGGCCGCGCTTGCAGCCGTAGTGGCTGGTCGGCGTCACGGCCTTGCGGAGTTCGGGGTCTTCGATCGTGGAGTCGATGAACTTCTTCGCGCGGGCTTCGAATTGCTCCATGCGCTTGTGGCCGAGGGTGACTCCCGCCTGCACGAAACCCATCATCGTGCGCTGGGCCCATTGGGTGAGGCGCATGAAGCCGGGCACGCTGCGGAACCAGGCCCGCCTGCGATCGGAGTACGGCACCCTGCCTCGTGGCATGATCCAGTTGGGGGTGCGCTGCAGCACCGTGACACGCTTCGCGCTCTTCGCCACCTCGGGTACGACCTGCACCGCGGCCGCGGCCGAGCCCACGATCACGATGTGCTTGTCGCTGAGATCGACGTCGTGGTTCCATTCGGTGGAGTGCCAGCTCGGCCCTTCGAAGCTTTCCATCCCCTTCACTTCGGGGTAGAGGGCCGTGTGCTGGTTCCCCATGGCGTTGATGATCGCGTCGAACTCGAAGGCCTCGCCGCCTTCGGATTCGAGGCGCCAGGTGCCGTCGCCCTGATAGAGAGCGCGCGTGATCTTCGTGTCGAGTCGGATGTGGGGATCGAGGCCGAACTCCGTCGCGCAGGTCTGCAGGTACTTCTCGATCTCGGGCTGTTCGACGAAGCTCGCCGACCAGTCGGGGTTGGGTCGATAGCTGAAAGTGTAGGAGTGGGCCCAGACGTCGCACGCGAGCCCCGGATACGACTCGTTGTGCCAGGTACCGCCTACCGCAGCCGCCTTCTCGAAGATCGTGAAGTTCGAGAACCCCTTCGCGAGGAGTTCGTGACCGGCGGCGAGACCGGAGGGGCCGGCGCCGATGATGGCGATGCGAAGGGCGGCTCTGTCCTGGGCGGGCATGGGATCTCCAACGAGTTCGAAACGGGAGTCGAATGATTCGCGCAGAGGTTGCCCGATCCGCACGGCCCTCGGAAGAAATGCGAGCGTGCGTCTGCCCGCCTCAGTCCCGAGTGAGCCCCTTGATGATCAAGTCGACGACTTCTGCCGCCGACTTGCGTGGCGATGCCTCGATCGTTTCGCGCACGACCGGGTTCGCGAACTCGCGGCCGAGGCCGCCCAGTACGTGGGCCAGGGCTGCGGTGTCGATCTTGGGGAT
>JANQEL010000153.1 GCA_028278345.1 Myxococcota bacterium | reverse complement strand
CGTTCTGGGAGGCGTTCTGGGAGTTCGCGGGCATTCGCTGTTCGCGCTCGTTTGACGAGGTCGTGGACGACACGCGGCGTATGCCCGGGGCGACCTGGTTTCGCGGGGCGATGCTGAACTTCGCGGAGAACCTGCTGCGCTACCGTGATGATCGACCAGCGATCATCTTCCGCGGCGAGATGATGCACGAGTCCCGGCGAGTGACGTACGCTGAGCTGTACGCCGCGGTGTCGCGCGTGGCGGCGGCGCTACGCGAGGCTGGCGTGGGATCGGGCGATCGCGTGGTGGGCTTCATGCCGAACATGCCCGAGACCGTGATCGCGGTGCTCGCGGCGACGAGCCTGGGGGCGACGTGGTCATCCTGCTCGCCGGACTTCGGCGTCAAGGGCGTGCTCGACCGGTTCGCGCGCATCGAACCGAAAGTGCTGTTCACGGCGAATGGCTACAGCTACGGCGGAAAGCAGTTCTCCTCGCTGGAGAAGGTGCAGGGAATCTTTGAGCAGCTCACCTCGCATCCGCGCGTCGTCGTCGTGCCGTACACCGAGGAGCGGGCCGACATCAGCGGCCTGCCGACGGCGGTGCACTACGAAGACTTCATCGCTCCGTTCCCCGCGGGGGAGATCAACTTCGAGCAGGTGCCGTTCGATCATCCGCTGTACATCATGTACTCCTCCGGCACGACGGGACTGCCCAAGTGCATGGTGCAGTCGGTGGGAGGGGTGCTGACCAACCAGATGAAGGAGCTCATCCTGCACGCGGACCTGAAGCGCGAGGATAATCACTTCTACTTCACGACATGCGGCTGGATGATGTGGAACTGGCTGGTGAGCTCGCTGTCGGTGGGGGCGACGATCACGCTCTTCGATGGTTCACCGTTCCATCCCGATGCCGCATCGCTGTGGCGACTCGCTGATCAGGAGGAGGTGACGATCTTCGGCACCAGCGCGAAGTACCTCGCCGCGGTCGAGGCAGCGGGGGTGAAGCCGGGCGAGCAGTTCGACCTCGCGCCGCTGAAGGCGATTCTCTCCACCGGCTCGCCGCTGGCGGAGGAGAGCTTCGACTACGTGTATCGCGACGTGAAGGCCG